>NZ_JBEOPN010000003.1:0-242910 GCF_040310085.1 Shewanella sp. S1-58-MNA-CIBAN-0166
TTCCCGGTATTGCTTTGCATTCATCCAATCTATTTGGACGGTTGACTCTCAATCAATAGAAAGTGACCAGTCACGCCGGGGGTTTAGGTCCACTCTTATTATCATTGTCTGCTTTGTCATGACATCAAAGTCTCGTCTAACGACGAGGCTTTTTTTGTATCTGAAATTTACGTGTTATACCAATCTCATTAAATATCTGGTCAGTTCAGCGTCTCTCAGGTTTTTCAATTCAAGGCGCATTGATGTAGAAATGGTTGTTGCCTTTTTAATTGATGTAACACAGAAGTGGAATAACTGAGAGACTCCATTCTGGAGGGTTTCAAAGTCCTTTATGCTTTGTTAGATGATTTCAAAATACGACGGCATGGTATATTTTTTTCCATAAAAAATAAGACATTCCCACCATCCATGGCGGTCAGATGCTGGAGGTAGAGTAACGCAGGAGCTTATTACCGAGAATCACTATTCGATTCAATCATCTGCCTTGCCTACAGCACTTTGAACTCCCGCTGAAAGATCACATATTTAATAGGATTGGTATTAACTCCAAATTGATATACATAGCTAAAAGCAGAGTGTTAGTTAAGTTAGATTAAAAGTTTATCGAGATTGTGTACCATTTATTATTGGGTGTGGATTATAGAGATAATAAAATAGTCTTTGTCGTATGGGCCGCTGGTTCATTGTTTATTGCTGTAGCTAGTTTGTATGGAATATTAATTGGTAACTATTTAAGCAGAGAAAAAGAGTTGAATGTTACGCTTGCTCGGTATTAGTACTGCAGATAACGAATAAGATATTAATTGTTATCCGCAGTTACTGCCATGCAGGTTACTTTTATCTGCATGGCATGAGTTTGTTAGTAATCGCTTAGACGTTCTACGATAAAGTCGACAAAACCTGTTCGGTTAATATTGAACAATACTTTTGCATTATGTGGTTTACCGGTTAATTGATAACGATCAACCACCGTCATTCCCTGTGTATATTCACCTTTCGTTTCAACACCCACCCAACAATCGACCGAGGTAAACAGTGATGGATTAAGTAACCATGCGATGGTGCAAGGGTCATGTAGTGGTGCCCCAGTGAATCCCCATTTGGGGTCGCGGTGATAAATCATAAAAAAGTCGAGTAATTCCGCAACACATTGCGCGATAGGATTTTTAATGGCTCTAATTCGCTCAATATCCTCATCCATAATCTGGGCTTCGTGAGTCACATCTAGTCCGCACATTACGATTGGCAAGCCAGATTTGAATACCATATCTGCAGCTTCTGGATCGACAAAAATATTAAATTCAGCAGCTGGTGTCCAATTGCCCACACCTGCAGCGCCACCCATAAGTACGATACTATCTATGTTTGAATGTAACTCAGGATGAGCAGCTAGAAACAGCGCAATATTAGTTAACGGTCCAGTTGGAACAAGTGTGACGGGTTGCTTACTGTTACGCACTTTTTCGGCCATCAGTTCAATAGCCGTTTGTTCTACAGGTGCAAAGGCTGGATCGGGCAATTTGGGTCCATCCAGACCACTCTCGCCGTGAACATTATCTGCAATGATCAGATCACGAGCTAATGGCTTAAGGGCGCCGCTTGCAACAGGTATATCATGACGATCTAATAGTGTTAGTACACGTAAAGCATTGTTTAAGGTTTTGTCTGGTGTTTGGTTGCCGGCACTGGTGGTGACAGCTAATACATCAAGCTTTGTAGAGCTAAGTGCTAAAATAAGTGAGATGGCATCGTCATGACCGGGATCACAGTCGAGAATTACAGGACGTTTCATGGGTAATTTCCTTATTCTATAAGAGGGTATAATGTACCACTATGACTGTTGTGTGCTTAATGCTTAAGAACTAAAAATGTGATCTAATATACAATGGCATAGTGGTTGAAGAAATGCTCGAGAGTAACTTGCCTTAGCTCGGCGACTATTTCAATTATTCTCGATACCAATAATGTAATTAAACATGTCGTTAAGAGTACATTCTTGTAAAATACAGTGCTTTTTATTTAGTGGGTAAAGTTATGGATTGTCGTTTGGGTTGTGGTGCCTGCTGCATTGCGCCTTCTATCACTAGTGCAATACCAGGCATGCCAATGGGGAAACCTGCTGGGGTGCGTTGTATTCAATTAAATGCCGATAATCTGTGTATGATTTTTGGTCAACCAGAACGTCCAGATGTTTGTGCTGAGTTTAGTGCAAGTATTGATGTGTGCGGCACCACAAATGAACAAGCTTTATGGTTGATCACTGATTTAGAGTCTTCAACATGCTAATCTGCGTTTATTACTTACCTTGGATATTTTAGATCATGCAATTAACCCGATATACAGATTTTGGTATTCGCATTTTGATGTATCTTGCGGTGCAATCTGAACGCGAAAGTTTGTTTCGAATAGCTGAAGTGACTAGTGTGTTTGACCTTTCTTCAAACCATGTAGCCAAGATTATCCATCAATTGGGAAAAAAGGGATATTTGCAGACGGTCAGAGGTAAAAGTGGTGGTTTTAGATTAGCAAAAGCTGCTGATGAGGTGTTAATTGGGCAATTGGTACGTGATTTAGAGCATTCACTATCACCTATTGATTGTGACTCACCTTATTGCCGATTTACGCCAATATGTCAATTAAAAGGCGTGTTGGGTCAGGCTGTTACAGCTTATCTGGCGGTACTTGATCAATATACCTTAGCTGATATTGTATCCAATAAAACGGAAATTTTATCTACACTACCTGACTTATCTATTTCAGTGTTGCAGTTGGATTAGGCAGACTTGCTGTCGTGACATTCATATCATCAAATAATTGAGATGTTGGTACTAATGTGATGCCATTATCGTTCAAACGAGCTAAATTAGCGTTTAAAAATCGAATGGTCTCTGGGTAAGGATGTGCAATAACAACCAGCTTATCTTGCCGTTTGGATTGCGTAATCATCTGCTGAAACTGACGTTCAAGCGCACGTTCACTAATGTCGTTATCTAAAAATATGTGTCTTCTCAGTGATGGTACTCCAAGCTGCATCGCTTTGTTGCTGGCTTTGGTATATTTAGTGGTAAAACTATCGACAAAAAACAACTGCTGCTGTTTTAAACTCTGCATTACCCATAACATCGGTTCATCCATTTGAGTCAGTAAACTCCCCATATGATTATTAGCCCCTTTAGCAAACGGGATATTAGAGAACGCACTTTGTAACTGTTGTTTAATTTGTGTCTCATTCATATCATTGGTTAGCCCTCCAGGTCCTAAAGCTTTGCCATTTAAGGCTTGCATTGGTAGGTGTAACATTATTTCATGACCTTTATGATAACCATCTTGCGCAAGTTTTTGTCCTAGCGGAGTATGGGGCAACACCGATAAAGTGATCGAATTGGGTAATGACAATGCTGCTTCGTCAGTTAGGCGATAACCAATATCGTCAATGATAATGGCTAATTTAGTCGCTGTAGCGGGCATGATGCTACATAAGCATAGTAGGAGTAATAGTAGGTTTCGCACGAATTTAGCTTATCTGGTTGTGTGAGTTTTATTGTTCAATGATATCTATATAACGGCGTGATTATAGACACAGTTATGCCCGTTGATATAGTGCTAATTAATCGGGCCGTTAACCGCTTTCTTTGGCAAGGCATAATGCTATACCTTGTAATACGTTGAACCATTGAATATTAGCAATACGTGTTTTGCTATTAACGACAATAATAAGCTGGGTCGACAGCCTTACCTTTATTACGGATTTCGAAATATAACCCTGGTTCGCTTTGCCCACCTGAACGGCCAACAAGCGCAATAGACTCGCCAGTTTTCACCATATCTCCAGGTTGTCTTAATAGTGTTTGGGCGTGACCGTAGAGGCTCATATAACCCTTACCATGATCAATAACTAACACCATACCAAAACCACGTAACCAGTCGGCATAAATAACTTTTCCTGATGCCACAGCATTGATATTTTGTCCTTCAGGTGCGGCAAGTACAGTTCCTTTCCAAACAATTTGTCCAGAACGGTTGCTACCAAATCGTTTACTCACTCTGCCGTTAGTTGGCCATTTTAATTTGGCTTTTTGACTGACTAATCCATCCATAGTTGGATTGGCTTTTGCGGCAAGCATTGCTTGTTGCACTATACGTTTTAAACTTGCCTCTTCTATTTGCAGTTGCTCTAATTCCGCACCTTTACTGGATAAGGTTCTTTGTAGTTGAGTCAATGTTTGTTGGCGTTGGCCTTGCTCTTTGGTTAATTGCAGCGCTTGTTGCTTTTGATCTATCACTAAAGCATTGAGTTTTTGCTTTGCTGTTACTTGCTGTTGCTTAACTTTATTAAGATCAATGCTAGTTTGCTTGAGTTGTTGAATAGCTTTTATGCGGGCATTGTTGAGAAATTGATAATACGCCAGCATGCGCTCAACAGTGGCGGGGTTTTGCTGGTTAAGCATCATCTTAGTGTAGTCATGATTACCAGCCAAATAAGCGCTAGATAACTGCTTTGATAAGGTGTCTTGCTGACTTTTTTTAAGCTTGGCTAAATCTATCTGCTGTTTATCCAAGTTGCTAAGTTTGACGTTAACTTCAGCCAACGAATTTTGTGATTGATTGACTTTTTTAGCTGCTTTTGCAATCGCTTGCTCGTCACTTTTTAGTAACGCAATAAGCTTCTCGCGTTGCCTTGAGGTGTCTTTGAGCGAATTTTGTTGTTGGTTTATTTGTGCTTGAATAGACTTCAAAGCCGACTGGCGTGAAGACAAATCAGCACTATTTGCCGTAAATGAAAAGATTAGAAAGCCAGCAACAATGCTGGCTTTGATAAATAAACGAGTTATCACGAGTTAATGTTTACTCTTTAAGGTCAATGATACAGCGTCCACTCATTTCTTTCGGGATGCTCTGGCCCATCAAGGTTAACATAGTTGGCGCAATATCGCTCAAGCGTCCACCATCTTTTATTACGGCATCACGACCGACATAAACGAACGGTACCAAGTTACTGGTGTGAGCTGTAAATGCTTGTCCGTTAGAAGGATCTTTCATTTTTTCGGCATTACCATGATCGGCAGTAATCAAGCATTCGCCATCAACTTTAGCTAACGCTTCAACGACACGACCAATACATGCATCAACCGCTTCACACGCTTTAACTGCGGCATCAAAGTTACCGCTATGGCCGACCATATCACCATTTGGATAGTTACAAATGATCACATCATATTTTGTAGATTCTATCGCCGCGACCAATTTATCGGTTAATTCAGTCGAGCTCATTTCAGGTTGCAGATCATATGTAGCGACCTTAGGCGACTGAATTAAAATGCGATCTTCCCCTTCGAATGGCTCTTCTTTACCGCCATTGAAAAAGAATGTCACATGGGCATATTTTTCAGTTTCTGAAATACGCAGCTGGGTTTTATCCAAGTTTTGCAGGGTTTCACCTAAAGTATTGACTAAATCACTTGATGGATAGGCTACCGGAGCATTAATGTCTGCAGCGTAGTCAGTTAACATCACAAAGTTGATTTTTGGTGTTTTATTACGTTTAAAACCGTCAAAGTCTGGATTCACGAAAGTGCGAGTGATTTGGCGAGCTCGATCTGCACGGAAATTCATAAATATCAGCGAATCATTATCGCTTAATACGGCAGCTTTGCCTTGCGCATCAACAATTGCAGATGCTGCAACAAACTCATCATTTTCATCACGAGCATATGCCGCTTCAAGCGCTTCTGGTGCAGAAGCATAAGTAAACTTACCTTTAGCTTCGGTGATTAATTCGTAGGCTTGCGATACGCGATCCCAACGATTATCACGATCCATGGCAAAATATCGACCAATAATTGAGGCTGTACGGCCATGACCTAATTCAGCAAATAGCTCATCAAAATGGATCAAGCTATTTTTAGCGCTACGGGGTGGCGTATCACGGCCATCTAGAAAGGCATGTAAATACACTTTTGTTGCGCCGCGTTCAACAGCCATACGGCACATAGCTTCAATGTGCTCTTCATGGCTGTGTACACCACCGGCAGACAATAGCCCCATAATGTGCACAGCACCATTTGCGGCAATGGCTTTGTCTACTGCATCGCAAAGTGCTGCGTTTTGTTCAAACTCATGGTCTACAATTGCTTTACTGATGCGGGTGAGTTCTTGATAAACAATTCGGCCAGAACCAATATTGATATGGCCAACTTCAGAGTTACCCATTTGACCATCGGGTAATCCGACGTCAATACCAGAACCTGAAATAAGACTGTGAGGGTATTGTGCATTGAGCTTATCTAAGACAGGAGTGTTTGCATGAAAAACCGCGTTATCTTGCGTGTCTTCACTGTAACCCCAACCATCAAGGATAAGTAATGCGAGTGGACGTTTTTTAGCCATTTGCAAGTACCTTATTAAGTTAAAATAGAAGTGTTATAAAATTTCAATTGTATGAATATTACTACTTATCGATAGTGTGCAAAAGGCATATAGGTTTGAAGATATAACTAAAGCAGCTGATAACGAGGGGCGAGTCACGAATAACTCGGCGTAAACCGTTTATTTTAGGTGTTTCTTTAATGAAAACTGCCGAGCAAAACGATATACTCGAGGCCATCTCATCTTAGTCATCGTCAGAGAAATCAGTAATTATGCAAGAATATATGGAATTTTTTAAAGCGAATCCAATGTTAAGCTTAGCGTGGGTCGGCTTGTTTGTAGCACTTGTTGTTAGTGTCATTAAATCTGGTACATCAAAAGTGAAAAATGTCAGTCATCAAGAGCTAACACTCATGGTGAATAAGCAAGATGCCAAACTCGTTGATGTGCGTGGCAAAGAAGAATTTAAGAAAGGCCATATTGTTGATTCACTCAATGTGACCTTATCAGAAATTAAAAATAATCAAGTCACTAGCCTTGAAAAGTTTAAAACTAGCCCCATTATATTAGTATGTAACTCAGGTATGACATCGTCACAAGCAGCTCAACTTCTTACTAAACAAGGATTTGAAAACGTGTTTAACCTTAAAGGTGGCATGGGCGAATGGCAAGGTGCTAATTTACCAGTAGTTAAAAGCAAGCGTTAATATGGTTGCTTAATGGTATTCGGTGTTAACGAATTTGGGTATGAGTTAACACGGTTTATTATCAAGATCTTGTTCGTTATCATTTATCGAGCTGGATCAACTTTACGGGATAGCACTAATGTTAGATTAATTCTTTATGCATTGAGTGTGAAAGCCCAACACAATTAGCTTCACAGAAAAGCTAAATAACATTGATAGGTAGGAAATTATGGCTGAAGTAGCAAACAACGAAGCACAAGCACCACAGTTCAACATTCAGCGTATTTATACAAAGGATTTGTCTTTTGAAACGCCAAACAGCCCTGCTGTTTTCCAGAAAGAATGGAACCCAGAAGTAAAATTAGATTTAGATACTCGCAGCAACAAATTGTCTGACGACACATACGAAGTGATTTTATCACTGACTGTTACAGCTAAAAATGGCGAAGACACCGCATTTTTATGTGAAGTTCAGCAAGCGGGTATTTTCTCGATTGTGGGTTTAACTGAGCAACAACTTGCCCATTCTTTAGGTGCATATTGCCCTAACGTATTGTTCCCATACGCACGTGAATTAGTTGGCAACTTAGTTGGCCGTGGTACTTTCCCACAACTAAACCTTGCTCCAGTGAATTTTGATGCTCTATTTGCTCAGTACGTTCAACAGCGTCAAGCTGCTGCAACTGAAGAAGCAACTGCGTAATTTATGAATAACGCTGCCGAAATTACGGTATTAGGGGCGGGGTCTTATGGCACCGCCCTTGCTATTTCTTTAGCCAGCAATGGCCATAAGACATTGCTTTGGGGTCACGATCCTAAAAGCATGCAAGTATTAGCGGAAAGCCGCAGTAATGAACGTTTTTTGCCTGGCATTCAGTTTCCTGATTGTTTATCCATCGAAGCTGATTTAGGCAAAGCCTTAGCCGCCAGCAAGAATATTTTGGTTGTTGTACCAAGCCATGTATTTGGTGACGTGCTTAAGCAAGCAAAACCATTATTGCGTGACGACGCACGTATTGTGTGGGCGACCAAGGGCTTAGAGCCTGAAACTGGCCGTTTATTACAAGATGTTGCTCGTGAGCAATTAGGTGAACATTATCCACTAGCTGTGTTATCTGGGCCTACCTTTGCCAAAGAATTAGCCGCTGGTTTACCTACCGCTATTTCGGTTGCGGGTACTTGCCCACAGTTTACCCATGACTTAGTCGAATTGCTTCATAGTCCAAAACGCTTGCGTGTATACGCAAATGACGATTTTATCGGCATACAATTAGGCGGAGCGGTTAAAAACGTGATTGCCATTGGTGCAGGTATGTCCGACGGTATTGGCTTTGGTGCAAATGCGCGTACCGCACTCATTACTCGTGGTTTAGTTGAACTGAGCCGTTTAGGTGAAGCTATCGGCGCCGATGCATCAACCTTCATGGGTATGGCGGGTTTAGGTGACTTAGTATTAACGTGTACCGATAATCAGTCGCGTAATCGTCGTTTTGGTTTGGCTTTAGGTCAAGGCAAAGACGTTATCACCGCGCAAGAAGAAATCGGTCAAGTAGTCGAAGGTTATCGAAACACTAAAGAAGTGTTTACCTTAGCCAAACGCCTAGGGGTAGAAATGCCGATCACCGAGCAAATTTACCAAGTCTTATACCAAGGTAAAGCACCGGTTGAAGCAGCAAAAGAGTTACTTAGTCGAGACAAGAAATCTGAAACGCTGAAAAAATAGTGCAACAGAGCGGCTAAGTTAACCGTGAATAGATACTAAAAAGGATGCTAAAATAGCATCCTTTTTTGCATTTAATATTTATCAATTAAATACAAAACAACCCATTTAAAGTGTGGAGTAAAACGTGAAACATCATGACGTAATTATTATCGGCGCCGGCGCGGCAGGATTAATGTGTGCTGCTACTGCGGGCTATCGAGGTCGTGATGTATTGGTGCTAGACAATGCCAAACAAGCTGGTAAAAAAATTCTTATCAGTGGTGGCGGACGTTGTAACTTTACCAACCAAAAGGTTGAGCCGCACCAGTTTATTTGTGGCAATCCACACTTTGTAAAATCAGCATTAGCTCGCTATCGTTCAAGCGATTTTATTGAGCTGGTTGAACGTCATGGTATTGAATACCATGAGCGCGAGCATGGGCAGTTATTCTGTAATGACTCAGCCAAAGAAATCGTCACCATGTTAATGACTGAATGCGAATGGGCCGGCGCTAAAGTAAAGCTGCGTACTGAAATGCTATCTGTTACTAAAACGGATACAGGATTTAATTTAACTACCTCAAATGGTGATTTTAGCTGCGAGTCGTTAGTGATAGCGACTGGCGGTTTATCCATGCCCAAATTAGGTGCTACGCCTTATGGCTATAAGCTGGCAGAGCAATTTGGTTTAACGGTGTTATCAACCAGTGCTGGTTTAGTTCCATTTACGTGGCATGCCGAACAAAAAGTGCGCTTTGAGCCGTTATCGGGTATTGCCGTGCCAACAACCATTACCGCCCAAGATGGTACTCAATTTAGCGAAGCGTTATTGTTTACTCATCGAGGTCTATCAGGCCCAGCAGTACTGCAAATTTCTAATTACTGGCAGCCAGGTGAAGCAATTTCTATCAATTTATTACCGGGTGAAAACGCGTTAGATAAAATTGAATTTGCACTAAAACATCATCCAAAGCAAAGCCTACGCAATACCTTAAGCCAGTGGTTACCTAAGCGTTTGGTTGAAACACTATTTGACGAGTCTCAACTGGATAAAGCTTTAAATCAGCTCGGCCACGGCGAGCGTGAAAAACTTGCTAACGACTTAAACGACTGGTCTATTATTATGAATGGCACCGAAGGCTATCGCACTGCCGAAGTGACTTTAGGCGGCGTTGACACCAATGAATTGTCATCTAAAACCATGCAAGCTAATAAGGTACCAGGTTTGTATTTCATTGGTGAGGTAATGGACGTAAGTGGTTGGTTAGGTGGATTTAATTTTCAATGGGCTTGGAGCTCTGGTGTTGCTGCAGGATTGGCAGTTTAATTGTGTGTAGTGACAATAAAGTTTGCCCGTAAGTGCAAATGACCCGTAGTGGCCAACTCATTTTTAACGATGCTACATGCTGAATTCAGGACGACGTTAAACGAAAAGCTGATTAAAGGGTTTCCTTATGGGTAAACTCTTTTGTCATTATTTCGATCACTAATAATTTTTATTGTTCTGCACAAGATCTACCACTCAAAAATTACTTAATATCTTATCCTGTAACATACTTTTTCAACTTAATCGTGTAAGTTAATCGTGTAAATTAATTGTGAACTTTTTATTCTTTAGTCAGTAAACTCTCACAATTGTCGTTAGCTTAATAAGGGAATTGTTGAAAATGTTAAAGTTGAACCTTGTTTCTTATTCCGTGCTATTAGCCTTTTTGGCTAGTTACAGTGCAATTGCCAACGAATCAAACTCTCTCGATCTTAGTCTGCAAGAGTTACTGAATGTCGAAGTCACTTCGGTATCAAAACAAAAACAGTCTTTGTCGAATTCGCCCGCAGCAATCTATGTCATCACAAGCGAACATATTCGTAATTCAGGTGCTACTTCAATCCCGCAAGTGCTTCGCGATGTACCAGGGCTGCATGTAGGGCAGATTGACTCTCAAAAGTGGGCTATCAGCAGCCGAGGTTTTAATGGGCGCTATAACAACAAATTACTCGTATTGATGGATGGCCGAACCCTGTATTCGCCAATATTTTCAGGTGTCTACTGGGAGGTTCAGGATACGCTGATGGCCGATATTGAACGCATAGAAGTTATACGTGGGCCTAGCGCGGCAATGTGGGGCGCCAATGCAGTAAACGGTGTGATTAATATTATTACCAAACACAGTGCAGATACATCTGGTGGTTATGCAGAATTGGGGGCTGGCGATTATGAGCAAGGATTTGCAGGTTTTCGTTATGGTTCCACATTATCAGATAATGCAACATCAAGAGTGTATGTAAAAGGCCATAGCAGAGACTCGCTTGAGTATAATTCGCAAGATCTCGATAGCGGTCTTGCGGAGCAATTAGCCACTGTTGATAAAGACAACGATTGGATGCATCTTCAAGTGGGAGGCCGCGTTGATATGGAGCTTGATACGGGCACAAGCCTCATGTTGAGCAGTGATGTGTATCGTACTGAAATGCAGCAGACCTCCTATTACCCATCATTAGTTGGGCCTTCATATCGTGAATTTAACCGTGATGAAATAAGCAGTGATGGCTTTAATCTATTATCAAAACTCACTAAAGCATTATCGTCGACCTCTCAATATAGCCTTCAAGCCTACTACGATTATGCAAAAAGAGATGATGACTGGTACGGATTTAGTAGTGAAACGGTTGATGTTGATTTTCAGCATCAGCTACTTGTTGGACAAAATCATAGTATTGTCTGGGGGCTTGGTTACCGTTTTATACAAGATGATTTCGACCAAAGCAGTATTATCGTAAGTAGCGAGCCAGAATCGACACGAACCAATTTGTGGAGTGCATTTGTTCGTGATGAGATTACGTTAGTCGAAGATGAGTTGTGGCTGACGTTAGCGTCACGTTTTGAACACTATGACTACACTGGCTTTGAGGTCCAACCGAATGCTCGCCTAATGTGGCAGTTGAATAAAAAAAATAATCTGTGGGCCTCTGTTGCTCGCGCAGTCAGAACACCGTCGCGGATAGAGAATAATCTATCGGTGAACTCACAAATCATACCGCCTTCAGTTCAGTCGCCATTGGTCAGTATATGGGTGGCTGGTAATGATAATTATAAATCTGAAGAGATCATTTCTTATGAGGTAGGTTATCGTTTTACGCCTGCAAAAAAATGGTCATTTGATTCAGCAATATTTTATAACGATTATGACCAATTGCGCAGCGCTCCAGCTGGCGCAACAGATTTAAGCACATTTCCCAATTATATTTCGCAATATTTAACATTCAGTAATGATCTTGATGGATATAACTATGGATTTGAATTGTCATCTCAGTGGGCTGCCACTGATACTATCCAATTCAAAATAAACTATAGTTTTACTCAAAATGAGTTTGGTGAAAGTCAAAGTCAAAATACTGATGCTCCAGAGCATATGATATCGACAATGATGGATTGGAGTATTAGCGATAATGTTGACTTTAATCTAGTTTGGCGTTTTGTTGGTGACGCTTACGTATTAAATATTAATGACCTCAGTACTAAGACAATTACCAGCACTAGCGGAGTCGATTTAGGGCTGCACTGGAAGGTTACGCCTGATGTCATACTGTCAGCGTTTGGTAAAAATTTACTTGATCCAGCACATCTTGAGTATGAAGGAGAGAGTTATCAGCTCCCTTATCGTGTGGGGCCAAGTTATTACCTCAAAGCTACTTTGACCTTTTAAGGTCGCAACAATGAAAAGTTCCAGTTTAAGTCGACAGTTACTGTATTCATTATTAGTCGTGGGAGCTATTTTGCTTCCACAAGTCTCTATGGCGCAGAACGTATTCGAGTTAAAAGCGGCATTAACCTATAACTTTGCTAAGTTTACTCAATGGCCTGAAGTGCGTCTTGATGCACAATCCGCGTGGAAAATATGTTATTTCAACAATCAATATCACGATAGTTTTATGGGGCTCTCTGATAAAACACTGTTCACTCAATCTGTCATGATTATTCAGTTGTCAGACACAAGTAAAATCGAACAGTGTGATGTAGTTTTTATTGACGCTAATTCTAGAGACATAACACATCGCTTATTATTGACGGTAGAGAATAAAGCTATTTTAACGGTTTCGGATATTACCGGTTTTGCAATGCAAGGTGGGATGATTGAAATTGTCGAGCAAGATAAGCGATTACAATTCAAGGTTAATATGCAAGTGTTAGAAAAGTCAGGATTAAAGATCAGCTCCCAAGTATTAAAATTAGCCCTTGAGGTTAAGCGTTAACATCATTAATTGTTCACCGCAAAAAAGTTATCGTTTAGCATAATACATCGCAGGATGACGCGATATTATCGTGAGCAATCTTTCTATCAGCGATTATGTTTAATCTTTCGGCGCAGCCCAAAAACGGCAACTTGCTAATGATATTGTTGCATTGGCCGATATTTATATTTGTGTCCTCAAAAATTAGCATAAGTTCAAAATTGAGACCTTCGACGGTTCATTTTTCGTGAGTTGTTGAGGTAATATTGCTATGTTTATTGTGCAACACACTTTCAACTTAATCGAATAAGTTGAAGGTGTGATGTAAATTATTTAATCAACAGATTGGCATGCCTGCCTTTAGCTTGACGAAGGAATTATTGAATATGTTAAAGCTGAAAATGACTTGTTATTCTGCGTTATGTATTTTTCTTGCAAGTTCTACAGCTATAGCGGCTGAATCAGACTCTTTGGATCTCAGTCTACAAGAGTTAATGAATGTTGAAGTGACTTCTGTATCAAAGCAAAAACAGCTTTTATCTAATTCACCCGCTGCAATTTATGTCGTCACCAGCGAAAGTATTCGTCGCTCTGGGGCAACCTCAATCCCACAAGCACTTCGCGATGTGCCAGGGCTGCATGTTGCGCAGATTGATTCACAAAAATGGGCCATCGGTAGCCGTGGTTTTAACGGCCGCTACAATAACAAACTATTGGTATTGATGGATGGTAGAACCCTTTATTCTCCAGCTTTCTCCGGTGTTTATTGGGAAGTACAAGACACACTCATGGCAGATATTGAACGTATCGAAGTCATCCGTGGTCCAAGTGCTGCTTTGTGGGGCGCCAATGCGGTTAATGGTGTGATTAACATTATTACCAAACACAGTGCCGACACATTAGGAGGCTATGCAGAGCTAGGTGCCGGAGATTATGAACAAGGTTTTGCTGGTTTTCGTTATGGTTCGACATTGTCTGACAAGGTCACGTCGAGAGTATATTTAAAAGGCCATGAAAGAGATTCGTTTGAGCTTGACCCAAATGATCTTGAGAGTGATTTACTGGTACCATTTGCTGATGCTGGCAAAGATAATAGCTGGCAGCATCTGCAATTAGGTGGGCGCATTGATATTCAGCTTGAGACAGACACAAGCCTCACGTTAAGCAGCGACTTTTATACGTCGAAGATGCAGCAAGCACCTAATATTGCATCAACAGACGCGCCGCTATACCGAGAGTATTATACTGACGAAGTCAAAAGTGATGGCTTTAATCTGTTATCAAAGTACACCAAAGCATTATCGGCAACCTCTGAATATAGCGTACAAACCTATTACGATTATGCAAATAGAGATGAAAATTTATATGGTTTAAGCAGTGAAACATTTGATGTTGATTTTCAACATCAGTTAATTGTTGGACAAAATCATAATGTTGTTTGGGGATTAGGATATCGTTATATACAAGATGATCTCGGCTCCAGCCCTATTCTAGAAAGTAGTGAGGCTTTCTCGACAAATACTGATTTGTGGAGTGCATTCATCAGTGACGATATTATGTTAGTTAAAGACGAGTTGTGGCTTACTCTGGCTTCGCGCTTTGAACGTAATGATTACACTGGTTTTGAAGTTCAACCCAATATTCGTCTTAGATGGCAGTTAGATGCAAAAAACAGTGTATGGACTTCTATTGCTCGAGCAGTGCGAACCCCGTCAAGATTAGAAAATAATATATCTGTAAATGGCCTGAATATACCGCCTTCTGACGAGGCCCCACTGGTTAAGGTATGGGTGTCGGGTAACGACAACTTTGAATCCGAAGAAATTATCTCATACGAGATGGGGTATCGTTTTATTCCGGCAAGCCAATGGTCTTTTGATACTACCGTGTTTTATAACGATTATGACAAACTGCGCAGTACTTCAATAGCTGCAACAGATTTCAGTACATTTCCTAATTACATTTCGCAACATTACCTATTTGGAAATAGCTTGGACGGATATAACTATGGGGCTGAGTTATCTTCGTTATGGGCTGCAACGGATGCGCTTCAGTTTAGAGTCAATTACAGCTTTATCCAAAGCGAATTTGGTGACAGTTTAAATCAGAATACCGACGCACCAGAGCATATGTTGTCGACCATAATTGATTGGAATATTACCGATGATGTTGATGTTAACTTCGTATGGCGTTTTGTCGATAGCACTAACTTAATAAGCCAAAACGGCACAATTATAAAGACAATTTCTAGCTATCATAGTGTTGATATTGGAGTGAGTTGGGACATCACGCCTGAGGTTACACTATCGGCCTACGGGAAAAATTTACTTCATCCAGCCCACCTTGAATATGAAGGAGAAAGCTTACAATTCCCTTATCGGGTAGGGCCAAGTTACTTTGTTAAAATGACTTTAACTTTTTAAGGTCGCGACAATGAAAAAAGCTAATTTGAGTCGACAGATATTGTATTCATTATTGATTGTATTTGTGCTGCTTCCGCGTTCATCAATAGCCCAGGACTCGTTTGATTTAAAAGCGGCGTTTACCTATAACTTTGCTAAATTTACTCAGTGGCCTGAATCGCGTCTCCATGAAAAATCGGCGTGGAAAATATGTTTTTTTGGTAATCAATATCGTGACAGTTTTATTGAATTGGCTAATAAAAAACTGGCCGGTCAATCCATTGCAGTCATTCAACTTTCAGAAACAAGTGCAATCGCACAATGTGATGTGGTCTTCATTGATACCAACTCAAGAGATTTAACCCGTCGTTTGTTTTTGGCTGTCGATAATAAACCTATTTTAACGGTTTCGGATATCTCGGGGTTTGCAGTGCAAGGAGGCATGATTGAAATCATCGAGCAGGATAAACGATTATATTTCAATATTAATAGTAAGGTGTTAGAGGCATCAGGCTTAAACATCAGTTCACAGGTATTGAAATTAGCACTTGAGGTAAAGCGATGAAAATAATAAATTTTGCATCAATCCGAACAAAGTTGATTTTTTCAATGCTAGCGATCGCTATTATTGTCATTGTTATTATTTCTTCATCATTAATCACTAAACAATATGCCGTGACAAAAGAGAAGGCCGAACAAGGCTTGGCGGTGTTAAGTGATATTGTTGCGAGCAATAGCCTGTCAGCGGTTATTTTTAATGACCCAACATCAGCAGAAAAAACCTTATCTGCACTTATTGCTCAACCAGATATTATGCATGCGGCAATATATAACCCTACTGGGAGCCTATTTGCTACTTATCAGGGCAATAAGGCTTATCAAAGTAGTATTGATCAGCAAACGTTATTAAATATTATTTCTTCCAAGAAAAAACTGACGCAGTTTAATCAAGATGGCGTGCATTCATATACCCCACTAGTATTTGAAGGTGAGGTGGTGGGATTACTGCATATTACCGATAATATGAACGAATTCACCAAGCAACTAGACGACTATTTAGTACTTGTTTTATCCACCAGCATTTTTGCCATTTTTGCCAGCTTGTTGGTGATGTTTTGGTTGCAATCGTTATTCACCAAGCCACTTAATACCCTGTTAGAAGTGATAGAACATATCTCAAATAATAAAGACTATACTCAACGCGTAAACCTCAAGTCTAATGATGAATTCTCTCAGTTGGCGCACAGCTTTAATGTGATGATCGGCGAGGTTGATGCTCGAGGTAGACAATTAGAAACCATTAACCATGAATTAGAAAATCGAGTATCAGAGCGCACGTTTGAATTACAACAAACCCTTGAGATTGCCAAAAAAGCCAGCCAGGCCAAATCTGAGTTTTTAGCGGTAATGAGCCATGAAATTAGAACGCCACTCAATGGCATTGTTGGTTTTTCAGATCTACTGACCTCTTTTAAATTAAATAAAAATGTGTCCAACACGGTTCAAATGATCAACGACTCAGCACAAACATTGCTGGTGCTGTTGAATGAAGTGCTCGATTTCTCGAAAGCAGACGCCAATAAAATGGATTTAGACATTAAAGAATTTAATTTGCCCGATCTTGTCACTTCTGCATGCCATTCTCATAAAGTGTCGGCAGAGAAAAAGGGCCTTAATTTTGACGTGTTCATATCGCCATTGATCCACGAAAACTATTTGGGTGACTCCGTCAGAGTGCGACAAATTATTAATAACTTTGTCTCAAACGCTATAAAGTTTACACACCAAGGCGCTATTTCGGTACAGATAAACGAGCACATGGAGGCTTCAGATACCTTTATTACGTTTACAGTTAAAGATACCGGTATTGGCATTGCGACAGCTAAACTAGAGAGTATTTTTACCCCCTTTATGCAGGCTGATAACTCTATTACCCGCGAGTTTGGCGGAACCGGCCTTGGTTTAGCCATTTGCCAACAACTCGTCGTATTGATGAATGGCCGTTACGGTGTAGAAAGCACCTTAAATGAAGGCAGCAACTTCTGGTTTAGCATTCCACTTGTACCACAAGACAACTCATTCATCGCTTCTCCTGCAGTAGTTGAACCGGATAAGAGTGTTCAGGCAACGTATCGATCAACAACCGTGCTTGTTGCTGAAGATAATGTGGTCAATCAGCTGGTGGTAAAGAGTCTGCTAGCGTCTTTGGGGCATCAGTGTGAAATTGTTAATAATGGCCAAGAAGCCATTGTCCGAGCGAGCGAGAAAAAGTTTGATTTAATCTTTATGGATTACCATATGCCAATAGCTGATGGAATAGTTGCAACTAAAGCAATCACTGAGTTAGGTCAGAATGGTATTAATAATGAAACCCCTATCATCGCACTTACTGCAGATATCCAACCAAGTGTTAAAAGGCTATTCCGTAATGCTGGCGCTAAAGACACGTTGTTAAAACCTTTTACCCGCCAGAACCTATCTGAATGTATGAATAAATGGGTGTTTGAACCTGCGAGTCTTTCCGAGGTTGTCGAAGATACTCAGGACGAGGCGTCGTTAGTATTTGTTGATGGACCGCTTGATGACATTCAACAAATTTCGCCAGATGACTCGTACGATCTTGTTAACAGCATAGTGGATTTGTACTTACAAAATGCACCTGAGTTAATTAGAAATATTATAGAAGGCGTAGTCGACAATAATGCCGACCAAGTCTTTAAATCTGCACACTCTTTAAAGTCCAGTTCGGCCAATGTCGGGGCGATAAAAATTCAAATGTTAGCGAGCCAAATAGAGTTGTTTGCACGTTGTGGTGACTTGAGCGATGCCAATCATCTCGCAGACACATTATTGCCGGTGTTTGAACAAACGAAAGAGGCAATATTGCTAAAGTTAGCGAGGTTTGTTTAATGTTATTAAATACACTTCAAGATGTGGTGCTAATCGTTGATGATGACCCTGTCATTCGGATTCTGATGCGTCGAGCATTAAACCAGTCAGTGGGTAGTATTATTGAGGCGAGTAGTGGTGAAGAGGCGATACAGCTTTTTTCTGAGCACTCTCCAGATTTAATATTACTCGATGTGTCGATGGATAACATGGATGGTTTTGAATGCTGTTCAATGATCCGTTCATTACCTGAAGGGGATAATGTCGCCATTATTATGGTGACAGCACTAGATCAGCCGCAAGATATTCAAAAGGCCTTTGATGTAGGTGCAACAGACTTCATGACTAAACCGGTTAAGTGGCCGCTGCTGAGTCACCGCATTCACTATGTGCTGAAAGCTAATAAAACAATCAAAGAGTTAACTAAGAGTAAAAACAAACTCGCCAGAGCACAAAGTATTGCTCACTTGGGCTCGTGGGAATGGAACTTCAAATCCAGTAAGTTAGACTGCTCTGATGAGGTGTATCGCATGCTGGGTATGCAACCTCAAGAGATTGATATTACGTTCTCCAAATTGTTAGAAATCATCCACCCAGATGACCGAGAATTCTTAAAGCTAACCGTTAAAACAGCCTTAAAAACCAGGCAGTCGTATGATATTGAATATCGTGTGTTACATGGTAGTGGAGAGGTGATTACCCTGCATGATAGAACCGATATCACTTACGATTTTGGCGAACCACGGATTAATGGCACTTTGCATGATATTTCTAGTCGGAAAAAATCAGAGCAAGAAATCGCTTATTATGCCTATTACGATACCTTAACGGACCTACCGAACAGACGTAAGTTTTTGTTGCAGTTGGACTCTGCGATTGCTCTAGCTAAGCGTCACACAACCAAATTAGCATTGTTGTTCATTGACTTAGATCATTTCAAAAGAATAAACGATACGTTGGGGCATAAAGCGGGAGATGAATTGTTATGCGAAGCAGCCACACGTATTAAAAACTCGGTACGCATGTCAGATGAGCTCAGTGTGGGGAGTCGGGGAGATTATGAAAATGAACACCTTGCCCGTTTGGGCGGGGACGAATTCACCCTACTTTTATGTGAACTAGAAGTGTTCGATAATGTAGCGGTTATTGCTCAGCGAGTGCTAGATGCACTCTCTAAGCCCTATATTATTCAGGGACAGCAAACGTTTATTTCGGCCAGCATAGGTATTTCGTTTTATCCTGATGACGGCGCTACCGGCGATATTTTGTTGCAGCATGCAGACACAGCCATGTACGAAGTGAAAAATAACGGCAAAAACGGTTATCAATTGTTTTCTCATGATATGCATAAGTCATTAATGGATCGGCTTCAAATAGAAGCTGAACTACGTGAAGCAGTAAGATTAGGCAATCAACTTATGTTGTATTATCAGCCACAAGTTGACTCTGTGAATGGCAATATTATGGGGTACGAAGCATTGCTACGTTGGAATCATCCAACAAGAGGCTTGTTAGCGCCGATAGATTTTCTCGCGATTGCTGAAAGTAGCGGCTTGATTATCCCTATTGGAGAATGGGCTTTGCTTGAAGCTTGTAACAAAGCGAAGACAATACACATTGCAGATGCGAATTTTCAGCGCATGGCTGTTAATCTATCGGCATTGCAATTCAACCATGCAAATATTTTTGACCACGTTAAAAGTGCACTTGTTGAAACCGGCTTACCACCAAGCTTACTCGAGCTTGAAATTACAGAATCAGCCATCATCAGTAACGTCGATGAGGCAATTGCTTTGCTGTTTATGTTAAAAAAACTAGGTGTGAAGTTAGCCATTGATGATTTTGGAACCGGCTACTCTTCATTAAATTACTTAAAGAGCTTTCCCATTGATACATTGAAAATAGATAAATCGTTTGTAGATGGCATTGTGAGTAATCAAAAAGATGCCGCTATTGCTCGCACAATTGTGCAGTTAGCACTTAATTTAGAACTCAGTACGATAGCTGAAGGAGTCGAATTCATAGAGCAGCATGAGTTACTTAAGGCTATGGGGTGTACTAATTTACAAGGTTATTTGTATAGTAAACCCTTACCTTCGGAAATGGTTTGATTGTTATGTAATAGGCTCTCCAAATTGACCATTAACGTAAATTGGTGGCAGCAAAAAGGGCATATTTAAATGAGCGCGCCAAGACGCTTTTAATATCATTAATCCTTTAAGCCGATCAATTCATATTGAGTCGGTTTTTTTGTATCTCTACTTGTATATATAAATAATCATATATACACTTGGTCGTATATTTTTACTTCTTGTTTATCCGTTATGAAAAAGAAAACTGTGTTGTTTCTATGTACTGGCAATTCGGCGCGTTCGCAAATGGCTGAGGCGTTGTTACGCAATAAAGCGGCTGATCAATTTGATGTGTTTAGTGCCGGGACATCGCCAGAACAAGTCGATGTTCGAACTATTGAGGCTATTACTCGCTTTGGTATTGATGCGGGTGATTTAGTGTCTAAGCACTTGCATACTTTTGCTGGCAAAGACTTCGATTATGTTATTACCCTTTGCGAAAAAGCTAATAATGAATGTCGTAGTTACCCTGGTGCAGGTAAACAATTGGCATGGGATTTCCCTGATCCTAAATCCCGTACAGGTAATCATCCATTTTCAAGCACCATGACCGAGCTTAACAATCGTTTGTCGATGTTTTTGCTGGTGGAAAATAAAGTCACTTCCGAGGCCTCGAATGAGATTATCATCGAGACAAAAATCGAAGATCGCAATCAATCTGCCCCAGAACGATTAATCGATTTCGATCCCATTACATTTTATAAATGCCTTACCGATGACATTCGCCTAAAAAGCTTAATGCTGACCCATTACCACGGTGAATTGTGTGTGTGCGAGCTGATGGAAGCGCTAAATGAAGAAAGCCAACCAAAAGTCTCGCGCAATTTAGCCTTGTTAAAAAAGGCTGCGATTATTAGCGACAGAAAACACGGTCAGTGGGTGTTTTATCGCATCAATCCTAACTTACCTCTATGGGCCAAATCAGTAATAGCAGAAACCACTGAAAACAATCTTGGGTTGATTATGTCGCCATTAGAGCGGTTAGACATTATGCAAAATAGACCGAACAAGGTGAGTTTTTGTCGTTAATGCTGTGTTGTAAAAAATATTATTAATATTTTTGTGTTGTACCCTCATTGTTTGGAGTCTTGTTATGGGCATGTTTGAACGGTTTTTATCGGTATGGGTTGGTTTAAGTATGTTGGCCGGAGTGTTGTTAGGTTTATGGCAGCCAGATATCTTTCAAGCTATAGCAAACCTTGAAATCGCCCACGTTAACTTGGTTGTTGCGGTATTTATCTGGGTGATGATTTACCCAATGATGGTGCAAATTGATTTTTCGGCAATGAAAGATGTGGGTAAAAATCCCAAAGGATTATTGCTGACCGTGGTTATTAATTGGTTAATTAAACCCTTTACCATGGCGGCATTAGGATGGCTGTTTTTTAAGGTGTTGTTTGCCGATTTGGTCGACCCTGCATCTGCACAAGAGTATATAGCAGGGATGATTTTATTAGGTGTTGCGCCATGTACAGCGATGGTGTTTGTGTGGTCACAACTAACCAAAGGAGATGCGAATTACACCTTGGTGCAAGTGTCGGTTAATGATGTGATTATGATTTTTGCCTTTGCGCCAATTACCGCATTATTACTGGGCGTGAGCGATATTCAGGTGCCATGGGAAACCTTGCTTATTTCGGTACTACTGTATGTGTTGTTGCCGCTATTGGCCGGAGTGACAACACGTTACTTGCTTAATCGCCGCCATGGATTAGCCGCAGTTAACTCATTTTTGGCCACCTTAAAACCATGGTCGATTATCGGCTTACTGGCCACTGTGGTGTTGTTGTTTGGTTTTCAAGCTGAAGTCATTGTGTCTGATCCGCAAACCATTGGCTTGATAGCTGTGCCTTTGATTATTCAAACTTACGGTATTTTTATTATTGCGTATATAGCCGCTAAATGGCTGAAATTATCCCATAACATTGCCGCTCCAGCTTGTTTAATTGGCACCTCTAACTTTTTTGAACTGGCGGTGGCCGTGGCGATATCGCTATTTGGGCTGCACTCAGGAGCCGCGTTGGCTACAGTGGTTGGGGTATTAGTTGAAGTGCCGGTGATGTTATCGCTAGTAGCCATTATTAATCGAACTCAACATTGGTTTAATCACTGATTTAGTCGCTTTGTGAGTTCAGTTTTATGAGCCAATTTGTTGAAAGCATTTTTTAAGTTACTTTTTGGAGTTAACCATGCAACCTCATCCTTATGATGTTTTAACGTTAGATAATGGCGCCAAACTGATTTTTACTCCGTGCCCTGGTACCAAAGATGAAGCTGTATCTGCGTCAGTTGCTACATTGAAGGCGGCAGGTACAAAAATGCTAGTCACCTTGATGTTCGATGATGAAATCGTACGCAATGAAGCAGAATATTTACCTGCAGAATGTACCAAACAAGCCATTACCTGGGTGCAATTGCCCATTGCTGACGATGCCGCGCCAGGGCAAGAGTTTGAAACCCAGTGGTTAGCCCATAAAACCCAGATTATTGAATTGTTAAATAACCAAGGCATTATTGCAGTGCATTGCAAAGGCGGTTCGGGCCGCACTGGATTGGTGATTGGTCTGATATTAGTCAGCTTAGGCTGGCCTAAAGATAAAGTCATTAATGCAGTACAAGCATTGCGGCCCAAGGCGCTAGTTAATCCGGTTCAGCGTGAATATTTTGATGCATTTAATGGTTAGCATGTAGTGATTAACCTTTGAAACGATAACTTAACAATGAGAGCAAGCTCAGGACACCATTATGACGATAAAAATAGGTATTAACGGTTTTGGCCGTATGGGACGTTTATCAATGCGCGCAGCATATGATTGGGACGATGTAGAAATTGTACATATTAACGATCCTGCTGGCGATGCCGCCACGCTGGCACATTTAATGACCTTTGATTCAGTCCATGGCCGCTGGCACCACGAGGCAACACATGACGGTGATGCTATTGTTATTAACGGTAAAGCCATTCCTTGCAGCCGTAATGTTGCTACCCAAGACACTGATTGGTCAAAATGCGATGTGGTGATTGAGGCCTCTGGCAAGATAAAAACCAAAGCCTTGCTACAAGCTTACTTAGCTCAAGGTGTAAAACGGGTTGTGGTGACTGCGCCAGTAAAAGAAGACGGCGTGCTCAATATTGTGATGGGCGTTAACGATGATTTATACGACAAAGCCATCCATCCCATCGTGACCGCAGCTTCTTGTACCACTAACTGCTTAGCGCCTGTAGTAAAAGTGATCCATGAGAACATTGGCATTAAGCATGGCTCAATGACCACGATTCATGACATTACCAATACCCAAACTATTTTAGATGCACCGCATCAAGACTTACGTCGCGCTCGTGCGTGTGGCATTAGTTTGATACCCACTACCACGGGTTCGGCTACCGCGATTACCCATATTTTCCCAGAGCTAAAAGGTAAGTTAAATGGTCATGCGATACGGGTACCGTTAGCCAATGCGTCACTGACCGATTGTGTATTTGAAGTGGCTCGTGGAACAACGGTTGAAGAAGTAAACCAACTATTGAAGCAAGCAGCTGATACTGAACTGCAGGGTATCATGGGTTATGAAGAGCGGCCATTAGTGTCGGTAGATTATAAAACCGACCCGCGCTCAAGCATTATCGATGCGTTGTCGACCATGGTGGTGAATGACACCCAAGTGAAACTGTATGTGTGGTACGACAACGAGTGGGGATACGCTAATCGTACCGCTGAGCTCGCACGTAAAGTCGGCTTAGCAGATAAGGAATAAGCTTCATGGGGCTGGATACATTGCGTACCTTATCACCATCGATAAAACAGTACTTATTGATTACCGGTAATTACTGGGCATTTACCTTAACCGATGGCGCTTTGCGTATGCTGGTGGTGTTGTATTTTCACCAATTGGGTTACAGCCCGTTAAATATTGCGATGTTGTTTTTGTTTTATGAGATTTTTGGTGTTGTGACTAATCTTGTTGGTGGTTGGTTAGGCGCACGGCTTGGCCTAAATAACACTATGAATATTGGCTTAGGCCTGCAAATAGTGGCACTAGCTATGCTAACTGTACCTGCTGACATGCTAACCGTCATGTACGTTATGGCTGCTCAGGCGCTGTCGGGCATCGCCAAAGATTTGAATAAAATGAGCGCCAAAAGTGCCATTAAAACCTTAGTGCCAGCAGATGCAGAAGGTAAGCTTTACCAATGGGTTGCGTTGTTAACGGGCTCTAAAAATGCCTTAAAAGGAGTGGGATTCTTTTTAGGTGGTGTGTTACTCACAGGCCTAGGGTTTACAGGCGCCATTATTTTAATGGCCACGTTATTAGGCATTGTATGGTTATGTAGTTTAGTGACCTTAAAAGATGATTTAGGCAAAGCGAAAAACAAACCCAAATTCAAAGATATTTTTTCTAAAAGTCAGTCGATTAACATCCTTTCGGCGGCGCGGATGTTTTTGTTTGGCGCCAGAGATGTATGGTTTGTGGTGGCATTACCGGTATTTTTAGCCACAACTTTTGGCTGGGATCATTGGTGTGTTGGTAGCTTTATGGCTAGCTGGGTGATTGGTTATGGTGTGGTGCAATCCATTGCACCTTATTTCACCGGTAAACGACAGGGAAAAGTGCCGAGCGGCCGAGCTGCTTTTACATGGGCAACTTATTTACTACTCATTCCTGCCGCGATTGCAGTCGCACTACATGCCGATTTTTATGTGCTAGAAAGTGTCGTCATCGGTTTATTAATGTTTGGCGCGGTGTTTGCGATTAACTCATCACTGCATAGCTACTTAATTGTTAGCTATGCTGGCAGTGATGGCGTGTCACTGGACGTGGGCTTTTACTATATGGCCAATGCCATGGGAAGGTTGATTGGAACGATACTGTCAGGTTGGGTCTATCAAGCCTATGGCTTAGAAGCTTGTTTATGGATATCGAGTGGTTTTATAGCTCTTGCTGCCTTAATTTCACTTAAGTTGCCTCATAAAAGGTAAGCCATTGCAACCGCTAGATGCATTTTTGTTTACACATCGATATTTCGTTATCTAACCGTGATAGCCTGAAACTCTTACCGTATCATCGGTAAAAATTGCCTGCTCATCTATGGCTTTCTCATTATTGACTTTCTTGCTTTAAATTTTAAAGCCATAAAAATCATGGTCTTATGGCTTTTTTTTAAAAGTTGGCATGATGCTGGCTTTAACTAATTCATAGTCGTGGTGTGAATCGTTAATTTTTACGATAGAGATAAGATATTTGTATCAATCGTCAGCGTAAATTAAACACACATCACAATGTAAACCGTACACCAAGGAGGTTTTTATGTTGGGCTGGACATTAATGTTTTTAGTGATAGCCGTTATAGCGGGTCTATTGGGGTTTACCGGTATTGCAGGTGCAGCAGCAGGCATCGCGAAAATTATTTTCTTTATTTTTATTGTGTTACTAGTGATTTCGTTAGTAGCCAATGCGATTAGAGGCAAAGCTCCCCGAGGATAGTATTAACCCCTTACCTTAATCCAAGTTGAGGCTGCTTAAACAAGTTTATACGATTACAACCATCATCCAGGAGATGAATATGAATTTATTAAAACTACTGACAATGGCAAGTTTAATGGTGTTTTTAACGGCCGGTTTATCAGCATGTTCAGATAACAAAGCTGAAAACGCAGGTGAGAAAGTGGATGAAATGATGCAAGATGCCGGTAATGCAGTTGAAGATACATGTGAAGATGTTAAAGAAGGTATGAAAGCAGAAGATCCAGACTGTTAAGCATTGTACCAATCAAATTAACTATTTTATTTGTTTAAGTCGTTAAGTGTTACAACTCAAAATGCATTGTTCTAGGTAGAGTAACTCCATTTAAACCAATGTAAGTCGAAGTTGAATGTTTGACTGACAACGACGTAATGACCAGATAGTTATTAAGATAAGTATTAGCCTAAGCAGCACACATGTGCTGCTTTTTTTACAACAGGAGGACCACAATGCTAACCCGTATTCATATTAAATATTACTATACTGTTGGCGCATTATTGGCTTTGTGCTTATGTGTGGCGCTTCCTTATGTGTTACTTAAGGTTATTTTTGCTTGGATTGCATTATCTTTAGGGCTGGTGAGTTCAGCTTATTGGTTTAATAGCGCAGGCATTTTCCGAAAAAGCCAAGATGGCAGCATTCCTTGGTATATAAGTTGGAGTTTTGTTCCCTTTTTAATGGGGTGCCAGCTGTATAACGCCTGGGCAAGAAAGCACGACAAAGTGCCCGTAATCCAAAAAATAGATAAGCAGTTGTATTTAGCCTGCCGATTGTTTCCCAGTGATATTGACCGACTTAAGCATGAAAAAATTGATGCAATTTTGGATGTTACTGCCGAATTTGACGCATTAGAGTGGACCTTGTTTGATGAAAATATTGGCTATTTAAATATTCCCATATTAGATCACAGCGTACCGACTGTCGCGCAGTTAAATCAAGCCATTAATTGGTTACACACTCAAGTCAGTAATGGTAAAAATGTAGTAGTGCATTGCGCGCTAGGCCGGGGGCGTTCGGTGTTGGTATTAGCGGCTTATTTAGTCTGCCGTGAGAGAAATCGTAATGTTAATGATGTGCTTAAATCCATCAATAGTATCCGCCAAACGGCACGGTTAAATAAATGGCAGTTGGCCGCTATAGAAAAAATGCATAGTCAGCAACAAATTAATATTCACAAACGTGCTTGGTTGATTGTTAACCCAGTGTCTGGTGGTGGTAAATGGCATGATGAAGCAGACCATATTACCCAAACCTTGACGGATTACTTTCAGCTTGAAGTGCTGTATACCGCCAAAGATAAGTCTGCAGTGCAATTAGCCAAACAAGCTAAACAAAAGGGCGCAGATATTATAGTTGCCTGTGGTGGCGATGGTACGGTTAACGAGGTGGCATCAGTGATTGTTGATACCGATATTTTCTTAGGTATTATTCCGATGGGAACCACCAATGCACTAAGTCATACTTTGTTTGGCGCCGCCAGTAAATTGGTGCCGGTATCGCAAGCGCTTGATATTTTGATTCAAGGTTATTCACAACGTGTTGATACTGCTACATGTAATGATGAGTTGATGTTGTTGCTGGTGGGGCTAGGCTTTGAACAAAAAATGATAGCGAAGGCTGATCGTGACCAAAAAGATGCCCTAGGACAATTAGCCTACCTTAATGGTTTGTGGGAGGCGGTAGGCGAAAACCAGCCATTGTCGATAAGAGTGCAGATCGATGGTGGCGATATTAAAGTGATTAACACCACTAGCCTAGTGATAGCCAATGCTGCGCCATTTACCAGCTTGTTAGCGCTAGGTAATGGCGAGCCCAATATTACCGATGGCTTGTTAGATATTACCTGGATTGAATCGAGTGAGACATCGCCACAACAGTTATTGAGTATGACCGAGTTGCTATTTGCAGGCTTAACTGGAGAACGTGAAGATAATCAACAGAGTCAAATTCATCATGAGCAAGCAAAAAAAATCTACTTAAACACAGATTCGTCTTGCCAATATGTGATCGATGGTGAGTTATTTGAATCAGAAGATTTGTGTATTAAAGTCAAACCCAGGTCATTAAATGTGCTTGTGCCAGAAGCGAGCAAACACGTTTAATGAATGGGCGTTTAATGACGCTATGGTTCGTCTGAACCGGTTTGGTCTTCGTATTTACTGAGTTTGTTGTAAAGGGTTTTGACGCTAATACCGAGCTGTTTGGCAGTATCATTTTTATTGCCCAATGAGTTGTCGAGCGCTTGATAAATAGCTACTTTTTCAAGTTCATCTAAGCGCATACCAGCAGGTATTTGTACGTCGTCAGCTAAAGGCTCAGTTGATGGTTCCAGAGGTGTCACCGTGATATGACTTGGTAAAATAGTATCTTCTGCCAAAATATATGCACGTTCTATTGCGTGTTTTAGTTCGCGAACATTTCCGGGCCATTTTTGTTGTTGGATAAGTTTAATCGCATCATCTGAAAAGGTTTTAGTCAGTTTTTCAGCAGTATTTCGGTAGGCTAAAAAATGTTGTGCTAGGCCACTGATGTCATTGCTACGATCGCGTAATGGTGGCACTAGGATAGGGAAATGCGCTAAACGAAAATATAAATCTTCGCGGAAACGCCCAGCATCAATAGCGTCAGCTGGATCGCGATTGGTGGCAGCAACAATGCGAACATTGGCTTTTTTAAGCTGTTGTGAGCCGACAGAGCGATATTCATTGTTTTCGAGTACGCGTAACAATTTTACTTGATGTTCTAGCGGCATTTCGGTGACTTCATCAAGAAATAAGGTACCGCCTTCTGCTTGCTCGAATACACCACGGTGATCACGATGAGCACCGGTAAAAGCGCCTTTTACATGGCCAAACAGCTCACTGTCGACCAGTTCAGGGCTTAATGCACCACAGTTAATGGCGATAAATGGTTGGTTGATTCGGTGACTGGCCAGGTGAATGGTGTTGGCTACAAGCTCTTTACCCGCACCGCTTTCACCGACAATAAGTACGTTGCTTTCGGTTACGGCAACTTTACGAATAGTACGATACAACTTGTGCATTGCCCGCGATGAACCAACCAACAAACCGTATTGGTCTAGTTCACTAGAAAATGGCTGTTGTTGTTTTGTCGATTGTGACTGCAAGTCTTGGGCAAAGTCTTCTAAGGTGTCGTTGATTGCGTCGGCATCGTAAGGCTGACGAAAATGATAACCAGCGCTTTTTGACATTAAGTAATCTAAGTTAGGATTCGGTTTACCTTCGCTTAAGAAGATGAACTCAATATCAGACATTAACGCACTGTCAGTTAACTCTGCGTATTCTAGTTGGCTTAATTGCGATAATTCAATGATCGCAACATCTATCGAGTTACTGTGCAGTTGGTCTAACCAGGGCTGGTCAACTGAACTAGCAATCTTATTAAAGTGTTGGCAACTCGGTAAGGCAAGGAGTCGTGCTTCACCTTCTTGACGACGGTGTAGATGATAAAAAAGTGTTGGACGTGGCATACCGATTCACTCCCTGTGGTGTTAAGTCTAATGTTTACCAGTGATGTCGTGTTGACAATCACCAGTGATCATTCCGTGTAATTAGGTAATTAACTCAGACCCGGACAAATTATAATAACTTTAACTATTAGAAGGTTAATTAATTTTTGCCCATGTACATGGGGTGTTCATGGTTTAGTTTTTGCTTAATAAGGTGTGCTGTACCCGTATATGTTACACAACCCATCCAACAAAGTGCCAGTAAAATTATCGAATGCAGGAGGATTTACATTGAAATCATTTACTCGAGACGAACAGGCTGAGTCCGATGTATGGCTATTGCATGAGGCTATTGATTTATGCCAGGAAGGACAACAATTTTATGTCCAAGCCACATTGGGGACCGACGATTACAACATCAAACGAATTTTTATCCACATGGCCGACATTCGAAAATGCATGCTGGATCGTTTAACACCATTGTTTAGCGTGGTGCGTTCAAGCCAAGCAAGGCCGATAGACAGTCAAACTTATCATCAACAATCCTCACATCGACACTATGCTAAGGCTGAGCAGGTTATACAGCATAAGCCGTTACCCCAAGCGATAGCGGTATTGGTTGAAACCGAACAACAGGTCTTGGCTCATTTAAAGCAAACGGCTAGAAAAACTAAAAACCAGCGTGTTGCTAGCCAACTTGCCGAAGGTATTGCTTGGCTGCAAATGAGCTGTGACACCATGAAAAACCTCTCCGTTGCTCATACCTAGTCATATGCACGCACTAAAAAAGCGCATGATAATCAATATTGTCATGCGCTTTTTTATTGTTCGGGGTGTTGTTAATTAGTGGCTAACGCGTGTTTTTCTGACTGGTAACATAATGGTTTTGTATCTATTGAATTAGCCATAGTCTCAATATCTAGAGAGTTTATTGAATGAGAGATCAGGTTGATTTTGGCGAATCTACATTGAGATCCATTAACACCCATTGCGACGATGAAAAATTTACCTAGCGTCGGTAAAAAAGTCCGATATCGTTGTCCATAAAGTTTATTAAAATAAACACTAAAACCAGTTATTGTTAACTTTAACAGTTGGTTATGAAAGTTGGCATGGTTCACGCATTGTATTCTTTGAGATTAACAACGGAGGAAAACTTTATGAACAAGACCACATTATCTGTAGTAATGAGCATTATGTTAGGTTCAATGGCATTCGGTGCAAATGCAGCACAAGATTGGCAAGATGATGCAAAAGATGCGTGGATCGATGGTAAAGCTGAAACCACACTTTTGTTAAATGCAAATCTGAACTCATTTGATATTAATACCGACGTGCATGATGGCAACGTGACCCTAACAGGTAAAGTTAACAGCAGTGTTGATAAGTCACTTGCTGGAGAGTTAATTAAAAGCTTAGATGGCGTAAAAGACGTTAACAATGAGCTTTCGGTGATGAAGCAGCACAGTGATAAAGACAGCAAAGATTTAAGTGACTCACTCACAGATTCGAAAGTTGCTACTGTAGTGAAAACCCGATTATTATTCTCTGCTGACGTGTCAGGTTCCGATATTAACGTCGATGTCGCTAATGGCGTAGTGACATTAAAAGGCACAGTGTCGAGTGATGCAGAACGTGATTTAGCTTTAACCATAGCTAAAAATACCGATGACGTAAAAGATGTAGTCGATGAGTTACGTGTAACAGGATAATCTATTCGGTTATACTCAAACCAGCCTTTGGGCTGGTTTTTTTATGCCTAAAAAGCATGTGTAGCACTTAATACCAATCTCATTAAATATCTGATCAGTTCAGAGTCTCTCAGGTTTTTTAATTCAAGGCGCATTGATGTAGAAATGGCTGTTCCCTTTTAAATCGATGCAACACAGAAGTGGAATACCTGAGAGACTCCATTCTGGCGGGTTTCAAAGTACTTTATGCTGCGTTAGATGTTTTCAAAATAGAATCACTATTCGCTTCAATCATCTGCCTTGCCTACAGTACTTTGAACTCCCGCTGAAAGATCACATATTTAATAGGATTGGTATAACTTATGGATGCATTTTTCTGTGACAAACCATGTGATAAAACCGCTGTTAAATGTCATGCCGTGGTTGGCTTTGGCTAGTGTGTTGTGCCAAGCGCAAACCGATAAAGAAGTGGATCCCCTCAAGCAATATGAAGCCCAAAAGCGTTGTGAACAGTTGGTAGATAAGCATATGGACAATAGCTATCGTGATGGACGTGATGACAATATGCCGTTATTACAAGAGTCGATAGCCAATAATACCCATAGTGATTAATGCTGTTTCATTCAGAATGGTTCAAGCAATTTCTTACCATCTATTGACAGTCTTATTCGTTCTACTTTGCGTAGGCTTTTTTCTTATCAGAAACCTGACTGATGTTAATTACCTTTATGTTGAACACTTCTGTGGAGAAAACTGGGTTTAACGCAGCCGTATTAATAGATAATTGTTTGTTTCAAGGCCCGCTTACTGAGCTTAAGTCTTGTCGTAAACATGTTTAGGTTGTGTATATAGATGATGGGTTGATACGGAAATTGATCATCAAATAATTAATTTAGTAGAACAATTTATAGATAAAAGCACATGTTTTTGTTTGTTCGTAACTAAAGTTAGCCGACTGGTCTATTCTTAGTTATCCTATCACTAAAAAAGGGAGGCTAAATGAATAAAAGTGCAGCGAGTAGACAGTCAATATGCGTCGTAGGTGAAAAGCTTTTTGCGTTACACGGTTATAGTGCAGTGGGGATTAAATTGATTCTCGACGAAGTGGGTATTCCTAAAGGTTCTTTTTATCATTACTTTGCCAGTAAAGAAGCATTTGCCGCAGCCGTGGCCGAACATTATTTCCAGCAACGTATTCAACCTATCGCTATCGATTCAAGCGTAAACTTTAAAACCAATTTATCTACTGTGCTAAATGGATATCATCAACTCATTGACGAGCTGTTTAGTGGCAGTGAACCACGCGGCTGCTTGATGGGTAACTTGATGGTAGAGGTCAGTAGTCAGTCGCCGCAACTGCATCAAACCTTGAATCAGCTTTATGATCAATGGATCGGCCTATTGAGTGCACTTATTCAACAAGGGCAGCAACAAGGGCATATTCGTGCGGACTTACCGGCATCAACGTTAGCGAGTGTTTTTTGGTCAAATTGGCAAGGAACTATGCTACGCTGCCAAATTAAAATCGATAAAATGGCAGCTAAACGGGCTTTAGTGCAGTGCATACAAATGATGACTCGTTAACGCTAAGCGGTGCGGCGGTTATTTTTATTGTGTATTGCAGCAAAAATATTTATATTTCGGATGATTTTTCGGGGTTTGGAGTGGGTTGAATTGGCTAAAAGATTATTGTTTAGTTGTTTAGTGCTGTTGTTATCTGCATGTGCGTCTTCGCCTGCTGTGGTTATCGCGTCTAAGCCCATGGTGGTTCCTCCCATGCTTAAGCCAGAACCACCTAAGTGGAGTGAGTCAAACCTACTGAGTTTTCATAATCAATGGAAAGGCACTCCATATCGTTTAGGTGGCCTGAGTAGAAATGGCGTAGATTGTTCAGGGTTTGTGTATTTGGCCTACTTGAATATTGTTGGCGACAAGTTACCTCGTACCGTGAACTCGCAACGTATTTTAGGTAAAGAAATACCGCGTAATCAGTTAAAAACTGGCGATCTCGTTTTTTTCAAAACCACCCGAACCGTTCGTCATGTCGGTATTTACATGGGCAATGACCGTTTTTTACATGCCTCGACTAAAAAAGGGGTAAAAATTTCGAGTTTGAATAATATCTATTGGAAACCTCGTTTTTGGTTTGCAAAACGCTTAAAAAACCCAACTGCTGAGCAAAATATGTCGATCGCTAGTCTTGTTGATCATGTTCAACAGCAAGACGATTTATAATTTGGCAGCAGTTTAACTAGCTGGTGCCGTTTTTCGCTTAAACGCTAGGCCAGTATCTGAAATTCAGATTTGATGTTCTACCGCCTAGCGTCAGTATATCCATGTTATTTATAGCTATTTTAGGCTAACGCCACGACATAAACGGACCCACTATGCCAGACTCCAAGCATTGGACCTTAAAAAGTATTGCCAAAGAATTAGGTGTGTCGAATGCGACGGTATCTAATGCGTTTAATCGTCCAGATCAGTTGTCGGAAAAACGTCGAATAGACATTCTAGCTGCCTGTAACGAGCTCGGATATTTTGGACCGAATAAAGCAGCGCAATCTTTAAGGCGTGGCAAATTTGATACGGTAGCATTAGTGTTGTCGGACAGTATTGAATACATGGTGTCTGATCCCGTGGCCAGTAAGTTTATGAAAGGCGTTGCGGCAGTTTTTGAGCAACATAAAATTAATTTACTGTTGTTTTCTGGCAGTTCTGACAATGTGAATGGCGTAAATGATTTTGTCGATGGTTTTATTTGTTATGGCCGTCCTCGCAACCGTTTATTGGCCGAGCAATTAAAAAAAATCCGTAAAAAAGTGGTGACGGTCGACTTTAATATTCATCGTAGTGCTTCGGTGAGTATCGATAATAAAGCCGGTGCCTATGAAGTGGCTAAATTGGCAATTCAATCTGAGCAAGATCAGGTCGCAATTCTTGGATTACGCTTGCTCGACACTCACTTAACCTGTCGCGTGTATGATATTCATTCTATGGAAATCGACACTTCAGTAGCACATCAGCGTTTGCAAGGCTATTTGGATGCCATTGGTGATACTGGGGTTAAGCTTGGTGATGATCGCATTTGGAATATTCCTGAAAGTAATGCCGACTTTGCTGCTATAGCAGCCAAAGAAGCGCTTAATTGTGTACCGCGTCCTAATGTATTTTTGTGCATGAGTGACCTCATTGCCTTGAGTTTAATGCGCGAGGCAATCCAACAAGGTTTGCGGATCCCTGAAGATATTCGTGTGGTGGGTTTTGATGGTATTGATGAAGGCTCACGAGCTATCCCGCCGCTGACAACCGTGTTCCAGCATTCAGAACAAAAAGGTCGTAAAGCCGCAGAAATGTTTATTGCTGATGCCCATCATGCTGAAGTGTTAGGTTATGAACTTTCTCGTGGTGGCAGTTGTTGATGTAATATTGATGACCGGACGAATTTTGATACAAACAGTTTGATACAAACAGTTCGATACAAATATATCGAGACAATCAGATCGAGACAATCATATCGATACCAACAAGGCGCCTAATTAGGCGCCTTGTTTACGTTTAAGCTTAAATCAAACGGCAGATTAACCGCGGTGTTTAGCCAGTAAATCAGTCAGTACAATGTGAGTCGATTGCTGAGATTCAACGATGTTGATATGGGCTTCTTTGGTGGCAAAATTAACGCTTAACTTGGCTGAACTGTCGCCATGCACCCAACAAAGATCTAACTGATTAGCCTGGTTTGTCATGGTGAACTCACCATTAAAGGCATCGACTTTATTGCGTAGAGTGATCAGCTCACATAGCGCTTTAACAACCGGTTTTTGCATGGCAGTTTGAATGTCGCTTACCTGTAGATAAGGGCGGTTAATGTCGCGACCTACTTGAGTTTGATTCAGTAACTCCATGGCATTAGGCACTGCCAGTAAACCGGTGTAATACACCTGCGGAATACCTGGAGCAAAAAATTGCACGCTTCGAGCGATTAAATAATCAATGTCATTTTGGCCAAGCGCATCGTAGTAGGTGCAATTAACTTGATATAGATCGACATTGCTGGCTGCCGCGCCCGTTGCTTGTAAGCTTTCACCTTTGCTATTGCTATGGATGCGGTTAACTAAGTTATCAATTTCTGCCGCTGTTAATAAACCTGCTTTATTGCCGACCGGGCCAGCGTCAATAATGCCAATGCCGTCATGAGTATCTAATACCGTGACACAGTTGCGTGGGGCAATGGATAGCCAATGGCTTAATGCACTGACATCTTGGCTAAATAAGCTGTGGAGAATCAATGGTGGCAGCGCAAAGTCGTACACCATGTCTACGCGCTTAGCGATATCGAGCTGGGTCATGTAATGCGAGTGAATTTCGGCAAGGGTGGTCATGCCTAGGCTGTTGGCTTTTTTGGCTAACTCATCGACAAATTCAAATGATTCTTCAATCATAAAACAGCTAGTGCCTGGTTTTTTAATGGCATAACCCGCAGCGTCAAGACGAATAAGATCGACTTTGCTTTCATGAAAACGCGTTAGCACCTTGTTTAAATGTGCCTGACCTGCAGCGGTATGCACATTAATATCAATTTGATTTGAGGTAAAGGTCGTCCAAAACTCGGCTTGTGTACCGTCGGCGAGTTTATAGGTGGTGAAACAACTCCCCGGACGTGGGCGATAAATTTTAGCTTGGTTTTCTGCGCTTAAACCGTCTGGAAATACGCTATCTTTGGTTAAAAATAAATCCCAATAAACTGAGCTTTTACCGTTGGCAAGCACGTCTTGAAACTCGGTAGACTCTGCAGACATGTGGTTAACGATTAAGTCGGCCATGATGTCGTATTGTTGACCAATCTGCTTTACGTCATTCCAATCACCAAGACGTTCATCTACTTTTGCATGGTCTATAGGGTCAAAGCCAGCATCGCTGCCGTCAATCGGATAATAAAAAGGTAACAGATGTACGCCACCAAAGAGATCATGCAGTTCTGTGTCGAGAACCTGTTTGAGTCCTTTTAAGTCTGAGTGCGCTATACGATCTACGTAAGTGATCAGCTGAACATTATTTTTCATGTTGGTGACTCTTAAAGTAAGTATTTAAAAAAAACTTAATCGATTAAGTTGTATATTTAACCAATATGAAACATTATTCAAGGGCTTTGTTTAAATATTGAATTCGTTTTCTGTGGGAGAAGACGAATGTGTCGCCATAAATAGACTGTGTGACCACAAAGAAAACATATAACAATAAGGTAAAAAGTATGGTTAACCATATGAAGAGTAATGAGAATAGTGGTAACACTAGGATAAGAATACTAACATATTTAATGTTTTTTATGTTCGCGATGACTTCTGATGCGGTGGGAGTGATTATTCCTGAGCTGATTAACACATTTGATTTATCGATGTCTCAAGCGAGTGCATTTCATTACATGCCAATGCTATTTATCGCATTAAGTGGGCTATTTTTGGGTTTTCTGGCGGATAAGTTAGGCCGGAAAATAACAATTTTAATTGGCTTACTGCTGTTTGCGCTAGCCAGTTTTATGTTCGCATTAGGTGAGTCATTTTATTATTTTCTATGTTTATTGGCGTTAGTCGGTATTGCTATTGGGGTGTTCAAAACGGGTGCGCTAGGATTAATTGGTGATATTTCAACTAACTCAAAACAACACTCAAGTACCATGAATACCGTCGAAGGCTTTTTTGGTGTGGGTGCCATGGTCGGCCCGGCGATTGTCAGCTATTTATTGATAACAGGGGTGTCGTGGAAGTATCTGTATTTTGGTGCAGGGGTGTTTTGTTTAATATTATGTTGGCTAGCTTATAAGGCTGAATACCCGCAACTTAAGCGCTCATCTACTCAAGATATTAATCTAGCCAGTACGTTTAGCATGATGAGGAACCCTTATGCATTGGGCTACTCTTTAGCGATTGGGCTTTATGTTGCTACTGAAGTGGCCATTTATGTATGGATGCCGACGCTATTACTCAACTATGAAGGTGAGTTGGCATTAATCGCGACGTATGCATTAACAATCTTTTTCACATTACGGGCACTGGGACGTTTCTTAGGTGGCTGGATCCTCAATCGATACAGTTGGCAGCAAGTGATGTTTTGGTTCAGCCTAGCAATTAGCCTATGTTATTTAGGTGCAATGATGTATGGCATTTCTGCGGCGGTTATTTTATTGCCTTTATCAGGCTTGTTTATGTCAATGATGTATCCAACATTAAACTCTAAAGGGATCAGTTGTTTCCCTGTTGACCAGCACGGTTCAGTTGCTGGGGTTATTTTATTCTTTACTGCGCTTTCTGCTGCATTAGGTCCATTGTTGATGGGAGTGGTAGGCGACATATTTGGTCATGTTAAATACGGGTTTTATTTAGCAACTGGCTTTGCATTTATGTTGTGCTTATTAGCAGCCTACAATCTGCTTCGTGATCCGTCAGGACATTTATTGACCGCTGACGCTAAATAATGAACCTCTGCGATTATAAATATTTAATCTAATAAACATCTACTTAGACGATTTTTTAATCCTGTTAACGATAATTGAACATAAATTGTACTTGCAATTTACTGTTTAGTTGCTAACTTGTAACTTAATCGATTAAGTAAAGGCTTGAATTTAACTTTAACCTTAACCTTTTGACTCGCTACTGAGCTAGTTTGGGGGCTTAGTTCGATTGATGAATATATTACTGATGTTGTTATGGGGAGATAAGACAACATCAATACACTCTATGTGGGGACATAAAAATGATAATAAGCACATCTAAAAAATTTGTATTGAGTACGCTAGCGGTGATGGTTAGTTCGAGCTTGTGGGCTGCTGAAGCAGATACTGCGGAAACCAAGAAAGACGCCATTGGCCTTGAGCGCATTGTGGTAACGGGTGTAGCCCGTGGTACACGTGTAATGGACTCGAGCGTGTCGGTGAGCAGTGTGTCGCCAGAAGATTTAGCGATTAGCTCACCTCGTTCATCAGCCGAAGCGTTCCGTATTATTCCGGGCATGAAGGTTGAATCGACTGGTGGTGAAGGTAACGCCAACATTGCGGTACGCGGTTTGCCTGTTGCCTCAGGTGGAGCTAAGTTCTTGCAAATTCAAGAAGATGGCTTACCTATTTTACAGTTTGGTGATATTGCATTTGGTAATGCGGATATTTTCTTACGTATTGATTCTACAACACAAACTATTGAATCAATCCGTGGCGGTTCAGCATCAACAGCTGCCAGTAATGCACCAGGCGGTATTATTAACGTCATCAGTAAAACCGGTACCAGTGATGCTGGCAGTATTTCATCTACTGTGGGTCTAGATTACGATACTTTGCGTACTGATTTTGAATACGGCACCAGCATTAATGACTCGATGCGTTTTCACATCGGTGGCTTTGTGCGCACCGGTGATGGTCCGCGTGATCCTGGTTACACCGCAAACAAGGGTGGCCAAATTAAAGCTAACTTAACCAAAGAGTTTGATTCTGGTTATGTGCGTTTATATGTAAAGCACTTAAATGATAAAAGCATTGGTTATTTGCCGATGCCAATGTATTCCGATGGCAGCTCAATACCTGGATTTGATGCTCAATCTGATACGGTTCATTCAGCTAACATGTTATCAACCCTACGCTTGGATGCTAACGGCAATATTAGCCGTGGTGATATGCGTGATGGTATGAATCCGATTGTTAACTCGGTGGGACTAGAAGCCTCATTTGATTTAGGTGACGATTGGTTAGTGGAAAACCGTTTCCGTATCTCGGATGTGAGTGGTAATTTTATGTCGTTAATGCCAGCAGAAGTGGGCAACAGCTCAAGTATTGCTAGCAGTATTGGCGGCGCTGGTTCGACACTTATTTATGCTAACGGCGCTAAAGCAGGTCAAGCATTTGATAGTGATTTAGCCATGCGGGTGCACAGTTTTGATGTGACCATGAATGACTTTGGCTCTATCGTCAATGACATGAAATTAACCAAGACGTTTGATGATTCTAACGTCACTTTTGGTTTTTATACTGCTACACAAAATATCAATATGACGTGGATGTGGAACTCTTACTTAATGGAAGTGCAAGGTGATAATGCCGCACTTTTAGATGTGGTTGCCGCAGATGGTACGTCTTACTCTGATAATGGTTTATATGCTTATGGCGTGCCTTATTGGGGCAATTGTTGCCAACGTAATTATGATTCAGACTACACCATTAAAGCACCGTATATTGCTGCGTCATCTAAGTTTGGCGATTTATCGTTAGACGGTAGCGTGCGCTATGACTCTGGCGATGCCAGTGGTTACTATGCGGGTAATGTGCAATCACAAGTGGACATGAACCGTGATGGGGTGATTTCTCAGCCTGAGTTAAGTGTGTCGTCAATTGATAATGCTAACCCACAGTTAGTGAATTATGACTGGGGATACTTATCTTACTCATTAGGTGCTAACTACCAAGTGTCTGAAGATTTAGCTGCATTTGGTCGTATCAGTCATGGTGGCCGTGCTAATGCTGACCGTTTATTATTTGGTAAGGTGAGTCCTGATGGTTCAGTTTCTGACGAAGACTCAGTGGATGAAGTAGACCAGTACGAAGTGGGTGTGAAGTATCGTTACGATAATATGTCGGTATTTGCGACAGCATTTTACTCTGAAACCGAAGAGCAAAACTTTGAAGCCACAAGCCAAATATTCTTTGACCGTAAATATGAAGCCAAAGGGATTGAGCTAGAAGGTGCTTACTACGTTGGCGATTTCGACTTCCGCGGTAACGTAACCTGGACCGATGCTGAAATTGTTAAAGATGCCCTTAACCCAGGCGTAATCGGCAACACACCACGTCGCCAAGCAGATTTTATTTACTCTCTAATGGGCCGTTATAACTTTGATAAAGGCTCTGTTGGGGTCAATTTGATTGGTACCACTGAGTCTTATGCTCAAGATAACAATGACCTAAGTTTTGATGGTTACACTCAAGTCAATGCGTTTGCGTCGTACCAGCTAACCGATATGTTATCGGTCGCGCTTAACGTCAATAACTTGTTTGATACTGTCGGTATTACCGAAGCTGAAGAAGGTTCGGTACCCGATAACAATATTATTCGTGCCAGAACCATTAACGGCCGTACAACCAGCGCCACGGTTAAGTACGAGTTTTAATCGTTTATTGTCATTGCCTTAGTTGTAATCAGCTAGTTTTAGTCAGCTAGTTTTAGTCAGCTAGTTGTAGTCATCTTATTTGCAATGGTATTAGTTGCATTAGTTTTAGAAATCCCTGTTAACAAGCCCATGCAAATGGGCTTTTTTTTGGACGTTTTATATGAGTACATTATTGAGTTTTGGTGAAGTATTAATTGATCTATTGCCAGTGGGCCATTCTGGTTTGGTTCACGAGCCTATCCCTGGCGGCGCGCCTGCCAATGTCGCTGTGGGTTACGCAAAATTAGGCGGCAAGAGTTTTTTTGCTGGTGGCATTAGTGCTGACCATTATGGCGTGATGTTGCAAGATGCCTTGGCAGCACAAGGTGTGGATGTCAGTTGTTTAACATTAGTGCCAGATGCTGCTACTGCCACCGTGTTAGTTAGTTTAGATGCTCAAGGGGAACGGTCGTTTAGCTTTAATCGGCAAAGCACTGCCGACATGCTATACCGTGAAGCTGATTTTGATGCTATCGATTGGTCTCAAATTGATATTTTTCATCTTTGTTCAAATACATTTACTGAAAAGGCCATTTTCACCGCCAGTCTCTATGGTGCTAAAAAAGCGCATAAAGAACAAACGTTAGTCAGTTTTGATGTCAATTTACGCTTGTCACTATGGCAAGACACTCGGTTGCTATCAGCTCTAGTGGAGCAATGTTTTGGTTACACACACCTGTTGAAAATGAGTAAAGAAGAAGCACTCTATTTGGCTCTGGATCGTGGGGGATCATTTGACGATTATTTAGCATTCTGTATTGCACAAGGGGTGAGGTTAATTTTGGTCACCAATGGTGCTGAGTCCGTTTTATGCCACAGTGCTGAGTTTTCCTTTGAGTTGTCGGTGCCTAAAATTGTTGCCATAGATACTACTGCCGCCGGAGATAGCTTTGTTGCGGGGTTCTTATTTGAACTCGGCCGTGATGAAGGATATTTTACTCCTGGGCCTTTAGTGCAAAAATTGCTTAATCGAGTGAACGTTCAAACTGCTGCCGAGTTTGCAATTAAGTGTGGTGCGATAACGTGTACGACAAAAGGTGCTTTTCCTGCGCTGCCCGTTTTGGCGCAAGTGCAATCGTGAATCAAATTTGTGTAAATGAGTTATTGAGCAATAAAAAAGAGGTCACCTTAGGTGACCTCTTTTTTATCATTGAATCAATAACGCGGTTAATCGTGCGTTATGGCCGATTCGGCTAACTCGGTTTTATTTTTGCCTCGTTTTGCGAGGGCATAATAAAACAGTGGCGTTAAGATAAGGCCAAAAATCGTCACCCCAATCATGCCTGAGAATACTGCAACACCCATTGCTTGACGCATTTCTGAACCAGGTCCGCTAGAAAACACCATAGGTACCACACCCATAATGAAGGCTATCGAGGTCATTAAAATAGGCCGTAAACGTAAGCGCCCGGCTTCAAGTATGGCCTCTAATGGTTCCATGCCATCATCTTGTAACTCTTTGGCAAACTCAACAATTAGAATGGCATTTTTGGTTGCCAGCCCCACCAGTACAATTAACCCAATCTGGGTAAAGATATTGTTATCTCCACCGTAGATAAGTACCCCTGTTAATGCCGATAACAGTGTCATTGGGATAATCAGAATAATGGCTATTGGTAAGCTTAAACTTTCATATTGCGCGGCTAATACCATAAACACTAACAAGATAATTAATGGGTAAATATAGGCGCCCGCATTGCCTGCCAAAATTTGTTGGTAGGTGATCTCAGTCCACTCGTAGGTCATACCGTTAGGTAAGGTTTCAGATAAAATCTTTTCAATTGCAGCTTGCGCCTCACCGCTACTAAATCCAGGTGCAGCACCACCATTTAATTCCGCAGTGGTAAAACCGTTGTAATGCATGACTCGATCTGGACCAGATGAATTGGTGACATTAATAAATGAACCAATAGGTACCATTTCACCTTGGTTGTTACGTACTTTTAGTTGGGCAATTTGTTCAGGCGTTTGTCTAAACTGCTCATCTGCTTGAACGTTCACTTGATAAGTTCGGCCAAACTGGTTGAAGTCGTTGGCGTAAACCGAACCCATATAACCCTGCAGGGTGGAGAACAATTCGTCTAACGACACCGATTGCTGCTTGGCTTTAGTACGATCGATGTTTACTTCAAGTTGTGGCACATTGACTTGATAACTCGAGAATACTCCCGCTAGCTCTGGCGTTGCCCATGCTTTTTGCATCACTTGCATGGTCACTTTATACAACTCTTCGTAACCGTAATTAGCACGATCTTGAATTTGTAATCTAAAGCCACCGATGGTGCCTAAGCCTTGCACTGGCGGTGGCGGGAAAATCGCAATAAATGCGCCGTTAATCGAGGCAAATTTTTGATTTAACGCAGCGGCTATAGCACCTGCTGATAATGATGGATCTTTGCGATCGGTAAAGTCATCCAGCGGGGTAAACAAAATGGCGCTGTTAGTACTATTGGTAAAGCCATTAATGCTTAAACCTGGGAAGGCTACAGCATGGGCGACACCAGGTTGCTCAAGTGCAATACGTGACATTTCTTTCACGATAGCTTCAGTGCGATCTAATGATGCAGCATCAGGTAGTTGGGCAAAGGCAATAAGATATTGTTTATCTTGCCCAGGCACATAACCTGTTGGGGTATTGGCAAACTGTAAGCCTGTTAAGCCGACTAAACCGATATACAAAATACCAATGACAGCACCAAAACGAATGATTTTCTTCACTAACCAGCCGTAACCGTTAGACATACGCGCAAATAGGCGGTTAAACGGATTAAATAACCAGCCTCCGAGCAGCTTATCCATACCACGGGTCAGCATATCTTTTTTCTCGTGATGACCTTTAAGCAATAATGCCGATAATGCAGGGCTAAGGGTTAACGAGTTAATCGCCGAAATAAAGGTGGAGATGGTAATGGTTAACGCGAACTGCTTATAAAATTGCCCGGTTAAGCCTGACATAAATGCCGTTGGAATAAATACCGCCGCCAGTACCAAGGTGGTGGCAATAATCGGACCGGTCACTTCTTTCATTGCCTTTTGAGTGGCAGCAACGGGCGATAATCCGTCTGAGATATTTCGCTCAACGTTTTCAACTACTACAATCGCATCATCGACCACGATACCAATCGCCAGCACTAAGCCAAACAGTGATAAGGCATTCAGCGAAAAGCCCATTAGGTGCATAAAGGCGAATGTACCCACAAGTGATACCGGAACCGCCACTAATGGAATAATGGATGCGCGCCATGTTTGTAAAAACAGCACCACCACTAATACAACCAGCAATAATGCTTCAACCAGTGTTTGTACCACAGCTTTAATTGAGCCACGCACGAACACGGTTGGATCGTAGACGATGTCGTAGGCTAAACCTTCTGGGAATGATTTAGACAACTCAGCCATTTTAGAACGGACATCATCAGATATTTGAATCGCGTTAGAGCCCGATGCTTGGAAAACCGGTAATGCAGCCGCGTCTTTATTGTCTAACATTGAACGCAAAGCATAAGTCGATGCACCTAATTCAACCCGGGCAACATCTTTTAAACGAGTGATCTGACCTTGATCACCCACTTTAACAATAATGTCTTCGAACTCTTCAACGTTGGATAAACGGCCTTTAACATTAATCAGTAATTGGAAATCACTGTCGCCGCTAGGCTGCGCGCCTAAACTGCCGGCTGCGGCTTGTTGGTTTTGCTCACGAATAGCGGCAACTATATTGCTCGGTGATAATCCGATTGCCGCTACTTTGTTAGGGTCTAGCCACACACGCATGCTGTAATCGCCAGCGCCAAACACACGCACAGCACCCACACCGGTAATACGGGCTAATTCATCTTTTACTTTTAATACCGCATAGTTAGACAGATACAACATGTCATAACGATCGTCGGGCGAGGTTAAATGCACCACCATGGTTAAGCTAGGTGATGACTTTTCTGTGACTATGCCTAAGCGTTGTACTTCTTCTGGTAAACGAGGTTTTGCCCGTTCTACCCGGCTTTGGACTTGGGTTTGAGCTAAATCAACATCAGTACCAATCGCAAAGGTGATGGTTAGCGTCATGCGCCCATCAGACGTGGCTTGCGAAGACATGTACAACATGTTTTCTACGCCGTTAATCTCTTGTTCTAGCGGGGATGCAACCGTTTCAGCAATGATTTTAGGGTTAGCACCTGGGTAGTTTGCCGTAACAACCACGGTAGGTGGTACCACTTCTGGGTATTCGGTAATGGGCAATTGCCATACTGCTAGTGCGCCTGAAATAAAGAACAGCAGCGACAAAACAGCGGCAAAAATTGGTCTTTTAATAAAGAATTGAGACAACATTATGTAGTTTCCTTAACCCTGACTTGCGTCATCAGCAACACGTGCTGTTAATGGCTGGTTATCGAGGAGGCGTTGTGCTTGATGTAATGCTTCTAATTTTTCGCTATCAGCCATGTCGGTTAGGTTTGGCTCAATAGTGACATTAGGGCGCACTTTCTGCAGACTGTTTACCACTATGGTGTCGTTAGGTGATAAGCCAGCAGTAATAATACGTAAGCCATGAAGTTTTTCACCTAGGCTGACACTTCGATATTCAAGGGTGTTTTTGTCATTTACCAGCAGAACAAACTTGTTATTTAAGTCGGTAAAAATGGCTTTGTCGTCAATTAAAATACTGTCGTATGACTCACTACCAGCAATGCTGATACGGGCAAATAAGCCGGGTAATAATTGATTTTCTTGGTTGGCAAAGTTAGCTCGAACCCGAATAGTACCAGTTTGCTGATCAACGGTATTATCGACAAAGTCGATCACACCTTGATGATTAAAGCTGGTTTCATTTGCCAGAGCCATAACCACAGCGTTGTTACCTAAACGTGGATTTTGACGTTTGTTCTCAAACGATAACGCGGAATATTTTAAATACGTTTGCTCATCGATATCAAAATAAGCGTACATATGCGATGTAGAGACTAAGCTGGTGAGATGTGTTTGTCCGGCGGTGACATAGTTACCTGCCGTTTCATTGGCATACGATACACGACCCGTAATTGGGGCGGTAACATGGGTATATTCAACGTTAAGTTGGGCGCTAGTTAATGCTGCTTTAACTGATGCTACAGCAGCGGCAGTTTGATGCATATTAGAGCGACGAGTATCAATAAGCTCTTCTGAAACCGCTTTTTGATGGAACAGCTTATTGGCTCGTTCATAATCATTTTCAGCAAGTTGGTTAGCTGATATTGCACTGGTTAATTCTGCTTTAAGGCGTTCATATTCAGCAGTAAATACACTCGAGTCGATGGTAAATAACACATCGCCTTTTTGCACTAGCGCGCCTTCTTTAAAGTTAATCGATTCAATATAACCTGACACGCGAGGTACCAAAGTAACCTTTTCTGGTGCTTGTAAGCGTCCAGTAAATTGATCCCATTCAGTAATGCGTTCATAAAGTACGTTGGCAACATCTACCTTCGGCGCTGCGGGTGTATTCGCTTGTTGTGCAGGTTGCTCTCCGCACGCCACTAATAGCAATGCCGTTAGGCTTACTAACAAAGTGATTTTAATTGATTTTAACGTCTTCATGGTGCTGTCCTCTAATCCATAGCATTTACGTTATTTAACAAGCTATTGGGTGCGTTACTTTTGTCTTTGGCTATGTTTTTATACCAACTGGTACAAATTGTTCTGTACCGCACGGTAATATATAGATTAAAATACAACTGTCAATTAGTTTTGTACCGATAGGTATTAAATTATTATGACAAGGTGATTAATAATCAACATGATGAAATAGCTTCATGGCATGCAAGCGTGGCTAGTGACGATGAAATAGCGTTAATCAATACTTGAAAAAGATGAAAAAAAGCGCTTAATCTGCTTATTATTAACCCTTTCTATGATTTAGCGTTGTGCTAAGATGTACGAATTATCTACCGTAAATTAGTCAGTTAACGTGATGATAAATAATGATTCGTTAATATAAGAGGTACTATTGATGACAATAACTAAAGCAGCTTGCGTCGGACGCCCTCGTGGGTTTGATATCGACTTTGCATTAGAGCAAGCGCTACATGTTTTTTGGCGTAATGGCTATGAAGGTACCTCTATAAGCGAATTAACTGAGGTGATGGGAATTAAAAAACCCAGCCTATATGCCGCATTTGGTAATAAAGAGCAGTTGTTCTTAAAAGCCATTGAGCTTTATGAAAACCGTCCCGATTCGCTATTTAATACCGCTTTTAAACATGAGCATATTGCCGATGTTATTCGAGCTTTATTAGTGGGCGCAGCAGCGCAGTTCACCGATTGTAGCCACCCGCAAGGTTGTGCGCTAATCAATAGTGCGTTGTCATGCAATGAAGCAAGCGAAGGGATTAAAGAAGCGGTTCATCTGCTGCAAACTAAACATCAATCTGAATTAATTGATCAGTTTGCTGAGGCTAAACAAAGAGGCGAATTAGCTGATGATTGTCAGCCGAAAGTGTTAGCAACCTTGATCGTGACCTTATTTAAAGGCATGTCTATCCAAGCTGCTGATGGCGCGACACATGATGATTTACGCCATGTTGCTGAAATGGCAGTTACGGGCATTTTAGCCCAACATGTCATAGGGTATTCAGCCGTGAAATAAGCGTCTTTAAAAGACGCTGTCTGACAGTGTTTTTATAACAGGAAGCATCATCTTTTTTTATTGATGTTAGCGGCCAAGTTCAAACCAAACCAATTTATGTCTTGCTTCTACAATTAACAGCCTGTGGTTAGGGCATAAAATGTTGGATCAGCCGAAACAGATGAACCTGCCAAATAACGTAAGTTACAGTTTGCAAAAGAAGTGAATCCCTTAGGGTAAATAGATACTGATGGATTCGTGCCGGCATTATAAAAAATAGCCCAGTCAGCGGTAATATCCGTTTTACTTGCGTCAACAACTACCTCAAATGAACCATCAAGTGCTTTGGCTATATTATCAGCCAGAGGCGTTATGTATCCCACAGTAGTGCTAATATTTACACCATTGAGTATCACCGAACCTGGATCGAGCTTTTCTTGACCCGACAATACCGCTTTTGAATAAACTAAGGTATTGGCTGACTTTAATGCCCCCTGGAATCCCTTCAAACTGGCAATAAGCGCATCACTTTTGAGATTGATAAATTTAGGTGCGGCAACCACGGCTAAAATGCCAAGAATAATGATCACTACCACTAATTCGATAAGGGTAAACCCGCGCTGTTTACTTGTATGCATAGAACTCACTCGCTTTATGTTGTTACGCTATACCGATTGTTATTAGGTAATACATTATGACGAATCTAATGGTATTCATCGCTTATCGCTGGGCATATTAAATAGCTGCCAAACCAAAACATTAACCCGTATTACTCAGTTCAATTATTTCAGTATGAATACCCCACAGACAGAAGTCATTGTTTGCCTTGGTCAATGGAATCCTAAATCGGTGATCTATCTATCAGTTTAACATTTTGTGAATGTCGATTTTTTTGGTAGATTGTCGGCATATATTTGCATTACTGCTTTTACCCCACATAAGGGAAAGATAACCATGAGCAAAGCTAAAATAGGCATCGTTACCGTTAGCGATCGTGCCAGTGCTGGCATATATGAAGATCTGTCTGGTAAGGCGATTATTGATGTATTGAATGAGTATTTAACCTCGGAATGGGAACCTGTTTACAAGGTGATCCCCGATGAGCGTGACGTTATTGAAGCCACATTGATTGATTTAGCTGACAACCAAGACTGCTGTTTAATCGTGACCACTGGTGGCACGGGCCCAGCAAAACGCGACGTAACGCCAGAAGCTACCGAAGCAGTGTGCGATAGAATGATGCCTGGTTTTGGTGAACTAATGCGCGCCGAATCATTAAAGTTTGTACCAACCGCTATTTTGTCTCGTCAAACAGCGGGTCTTCGTGCCGACTCGTTGATTGTTAACCTACCCGGTAAACCTAAGTCTATCCGTGAATGTTTAGACGCTGTATTCCCTGCAATTCCTTATTGCATCGATTTAATGGACGGACCGTTTTTAGTCTGTGATGAAGCGGTGATAAAGCCGTTTAGACCTAAAGCGAAGTAATAACTGACTTGATTAAAAATGCCGTCTAAATTTGACGGCATTTTTATTCGATCTTATTGATGATACTTCAGCATCAATACTACAATTGTTTAAACTGCTGCTTTAAATCAAAATCACTGTCAGTTACTAATTTCTCTAATACTTGTACTCGTTCAATCAATGCTTGGTTTTGTGCTTGTAGATCGCTAACACTGCCCGTGTCAGTTTGCTGCTTATGCTTCATATAATACTTAAACATTTCAGATGCAGTGGTGCCAACCACAATAATGAAGACCAACGCGATAATGGCGATATCATTTTCCATAATGACTCCTAATTAATGCTCTTTTGTTAATAGATTTTTGACTTTCTTATCTGACTTACTCTTATTAAAAGCGCTAGCTAATCTCTCTTGCTAATTACCTCAGCCTTATCTCTACTCGTTAAGGCTGAGGCTCGTCGTTATAAGCTAACGGTTATAAACCAAAGACGACTTTTTCACTTTTAAGCGACTTTTCTAAGCCCGCGGCTAATGCAATGGCAATGATCAGTGTGGTCACAGATGAAATAATTAATTGCATCATTGGAATCTCACGACCTTTAATAAAGTCCATTAATGCTTGTTGCTGGCCAGATACGGGTAACCACTGCAATACGTCTGGGGCGATGTTGTAACTGGCCGCCATTGACAGTGCCAGTGGTACAAATAACACCATGGTTAAGTATGATTGCGCCTCTTTAAAGGTTTTAGCCATAAACGATACATACAGTTGTAAGGTTGCGGCCATCAAGGCGACTGGAATACCCACAAGGAACATTAAGCCCATAAAGTCTGGAGTGATATTGACGGTAAAGCCAATTTCTTGCCACGGTACAAAGGGGTAAGCCACTTTTGATACCAGTAAAATCAAGATTAACCCGAGCAAAGCAAAACAGGTTACGGCAATAATTTTACCGATGACTAATTCGCGGGTGCTCATTGGGTGGCTTAACAATAGTGCTAGTGAGTTACGCTCACGCTCACCTGCGCTGGTGTCGATAGCGAGGTTCATACCGGAAATAAATACCGAGTACATCATGGTGAATATAGCGATGCCTAAAATCATCCCACCTTTAGAGTCTGGTGTGGCTTTGTCTTCGATATTGACCTTTAATGGCTGAGTTATCCGGGGATTAATACCGCGGGCAATTAAGCGAATGCTGCCCATTTCTGCACTATATGCTTGCAGTTGACGCTCTAGTCGACGAATTGATTTTTGCAGCTTCTCATCTGAATTGTCGGCTATTAATATCACTTCAGCTTGTTTAGCTTTGGCCATGTTGGCGGCGTAATCGTCACTAATGGTTAAGATTATTTTGTTCGCCTGTTCATCTTCACCGTGGTTGATGCCGTTATTACTTAAGTAGCGCACTAAATCTGGAGCGTTATCGGCATTGTTGATATTGATGTTTAAATCTTCTGGACTAGACAGCTGACCAATTAACACCATAAACATGCCGCACATGATCAGCGGCGTACCAATGGCATAATATAAACCTGCCATAACAGATCGTTTATCTCGTGCGGCGTCGATGAGTTCTTTGCGCACCATTGCGAGTATCATTTTCATTATGCTGCAATCCCTTCGTCGGTACCGATAAGTTCGATAAATGCATCTTCTAGTGAGTCTTTACCTGTTTGCTGACACAGTTCGTCAGGACTACCGATGGCGACCACTTTGCCATTAGCCATCACGATAACGCGATCACACAAGGCGGCGACTTCTTGCATCACGTGGCTTGAAAACAGCACGCAATGACCTTGGTCTTTGAGCTGCAATAAAATGTCACGCAACAAACGGGTACTCATCACATCAAGCCCGCGAGTAGGTTCGTCTAAAATGATGTTACTTGGCTTATGAACAATGGCTTGTGCTAATGCCGTTTTCATCCGCTGGCCTTGAGAAAAACCTTTGCAGCGACGGTCGCTAATGTCTTCCAGCTTTAATTGTGCAATCACATCTGCGGTGGCTTCTTTCGCTTGTTTGCGCGACATCCCGCTGAGTTCGGCAAAGAAGCTAATGTATTCACGCGGGCTTAAACGTTCATATAAACCAAAAGGGTCGGGGAATAAGCCTAACTGCTTTTTGGCGCCAATTGGATCAACTGCAACATCTATGTTATCAACGGTAGCTGTGCCTGAGTCTGGCTTAAGTAAACCAAATAAGGTGCGTAAACAGGTGGTTTTACCGGCACCATTTGGGCCAAGTAAACCGGTAATTTGGCCATTCTCAGCGCTAAAGCTTAAGTTATCTAAGGCCTGCACATCGCCAATTTTTTTGGTTAAGTTTGCAACAGTAATCATGACTATTCCTTATCCGCAGCGGTATTCGCTGGTGCTGTTGTTTCTATGTCAGTGGGCGTGTCGATAACCGGTAGCGCTTCAACGGTATTGGCATTAAGGTAAAAGCTACGACGGACATCTTTTTGTAAGCATTCACCGTTGATGTCTTTTACTGAACCTTGGTCAACTAACTGGGCGACGAGGTCATTGCCACAGCTTTGGCCTGCCACGCCATGTGTTGCGTAAGGTGCAATGAAGTGCTTTGATTTTGTCAGTTTTTCTTGTGCCATTGCGCCCCAGTTTGGCGGTGTTGCCGGGTCGAGTTCGCCAGATAACAGTAAGGTGGGTATATCACTGAGAATTGGCTCACTAAAGTTGTCATCTACTTGTGGTATCGGCCAGGCTTGGCAGGTTTTTTCTAATCCATCTAACATATTACCGCTGATGTACGACTCTTTTGCATCTTTACGCATTTGATCAGTAATGCGGTGAATGTCTTCGCCACACACAACGGATGCGTGCATGCCCATCGCAATACCTGTGCTATCAGCAGTTAATGTGTAAATACCTAATATCGGTTGGTAATTACCTTGTGCCGCTTGATGAATAGCATGCGGGATAAGTGCACGGATGTTTGCCATGTACATCGCCATTCTAATAGCGCCGCTAAACTTGCTGCGGGTGAGTAAAAACTCGCTGAGTTCATCTGTTTGTGGGTCACGTACTTGTTGGCTTATCGGAGCGGTGGCCAGCAGTTGGTCGACTTTATTGTATTCGTCAGCCAAGTCTGGAAATTGTTGCTGGCAAGCAGGGGTACTTATACAGTCGCGCCATAACACATTTAAACCACGTTCTATTGAGTCACCAATCGCCACGACACTTTGTTGCATTGGCACTACGCCATCCAGTGTCACTGTTAATAAGGCTTCTGGGTAATGGCGCATATAAAGCTGTGCCATACGTGTTCCGTAGGAAATACCGTATAAATGCAGTTTTTGGTAGCCCAAATATTCGCGTACTGCTTCGAAGTCTGTTAACGCGGTATTACTACCATATTGGCTTACATCGGCATCAATTTGACCTAGGCATTTTTCTGTCATCGCAATGATATCGAGATCGTCATCATTCATACTGAGTAATTCAGTGGTGTCATCGTCGCAAGATAAAATGTTCGATTTACCGGTACCACGCTGATCAATCAGTAAAATATCGCGTTGCTGACGAACTTTGGTCAACATGCGATTAAAGAAGGCGGCATTTTCAATGGCTGACTGGCCCGGTCCGCCTGCGATTGCCAGTAATGCTTCATTTGGGTGAGTGTTTTTAATTGCTGGCAAAATAGCAAAATGAATGTCGATTTGCTTACCGTCCGGTAGCTGAGGGTTTTCCGATACAGTTATTTTACCGCACTGTAATTGCTCGTCTAAACCGTCTAAGTAACAAGCACTGGTTTTAGCGGGTGCTGCCACATTGGTTTGCGATGTATCAGCATAACTATTGTTGGCGAGTAAAATTGCAATAGCGACCGCGAGCCATCGGCTAGTACGTGTTGCCGATTGGCATAACCCAGAGCGGGTTGACCGCTTGGCTAAGACTGTGTTGATAAACTTCCTGTTGATCATCGGAACGTTTCCTTTTTGCATTTCATGACGATTATGATACCTTAGCACTTAGTGTATGAGTGTATCAATGTATTAATACAGTTGTTAAAGGCTAATGTTAGAATTAATAAATGTCAACCCCAGCAGTGGTGAACCCATCTATCGACAGTTGCACGATCAAATCGTGCGCTTAATTGTCGGCGGGCAATTGCACCCCGAAGATGTTCTGCCTTCGGTGCGCCAACTTGCCGAGCATTTAGCGGTAAACCCGATGACGGTATCACGTGCTATGCAGCAACTAGTCGACCAAGGTTGGGTTGAGCGCCGTCGTGGTCAGCCGTCACGCGTGGCTGCCAGAACTGCGGCCAATAATGATTCAGGCAGCAGTTTGTTGGCTCCACAATTAACTGCATTAGTTGAGCAGGCACGGCAGCTAGGGGTCGATTATGACCAGTTACAAGTATTGTTGGAACAATTTTGGAATAAAGAATAGCCACAGTTGAGCTAATTTTTAAGGACATCATCTAGGAAGTCGATAATGGAAGCCGAAGAGAAGCCCGTTTTACGCTTTAATCATGTGAGCAAAACCTTTGCTGCAAAACACAAGTCTGCAGCAGGTCATGCGGTGTTGGTCGATCTATCGATGACACTCTATCCAGGTATGGTGGTCGGGTTATTAGGCCAAAATGGTGCGGGTAAATCGACGTTAATGCGTTGTGCATTAGGCATTGTGGGCATCGAACAAGGTGATATTTCAACCCTTGGCGAATCGCCTACCGCTTTATCTATTCAAGCAAAAGAACGTATTGGTTACGTACCCCAGCAGCCTTTTGGTTATGAAGGCTTTACTATTGATAAAGCATTAGAGTTGCACCGTAGCTTCTATCCAAATTGGGATATGACACTCGAGCAAGATTGGCTTAAACGTTTTGATTTAGATGTTACGCAAGCGGTGCAAAAATTATCAGTGGGCCAGCGTCAATCATTAGCATTGATCATGGCTATGGCGTATCGGCCAACCTTACTATTACTCGACGAACCCGTTGCCAGCTTAGATCCCATTGCCAGGCGTCAGTTTATGAGCGACTTGTTCGATCTCGCGCTCGATTCAGGTTCAGCAGTGTTATTTTCATCGCATATCACCTCAGATTTAGAACGTGTTGCCAGCCATGTTGCCCTGATTAAAAAAGGCCAACTGATACTGTTTAAAGAAATCGACGCCTTGCGTGAAGAGGTTAAATTACTCAACTTAGCCGAAAACGCTCAGTTACCGCCACATTATAAAATATTGAGCCAAACCGGACAAAGTGTGCTGGTGGATACGCAAGGTAACCCATCGAATATTGCGGGTGTGCAGAGTGAAAAATCACTCAACCTAGAACAGTTATTTATGGAGCTGCATCGATGAATCAGTCGTTGCAAAACAGTCAACTTTCAGCATGGCGTAAACCTTACCGTGGCATGCTGCGGTTGTGGTTATATGACTTAGGCAGTGTCGGTTTTATTGGTGCCGCAGGATTAGGCCTAATGTTGGGTTTTTTGTGTTTTATCACGGGTAAAACTGAGGTTGTTAGCCTCGTTTTTTCCATGGCAACACTGTCTACGGGGGCGGCAATTGCTTGGCAGTTTAATCGCTTAGCAGCAACCGAGGTGACCGGTCTAATACCTGGCTATCAAAAGCACGTATTCATACAGGCGGCGTCCATCGCAGTCGGTATGTTATTGATACAACTATTTGCCTGTATTGGTTTTGCTGCTTACGATGTCATCCCCAGACTACTGCTAGCCATTGTGGTCAGCTTGCTATTTGTATGGGCCTGTTTATGGCGCAGTAACAGTTTTCATTTATCGTTTTTATTATTCATAACAGTGCCATTTTTAGATAAATTAGCGCTCACGATACCGACGTGGATGATGCTAATACTGATTGCTGGGCTATTGTCTTGGGTGATCCATTTATGTCGCCAACTTAGCTGGAATAACGAGGCGCGTGTGGTGTACCTCAACGCCGTGCAAATGGGCTGGATGTGGCTGCCGAGCATAAAAGGATTCACCTGGATTACTCGTGTTGAGCGGTTGTTTCATCCGATGAACTTTTTTATCGGCCCAGTGCTAACGATGATGCTGCTTTGTTTACCGTTGATCACCCTTGGTTTAATACTGCTGTCGTGGCTATTTGATATTGATGTACCAGCATTATTTTTATTGGTGCAATTTACCGTGATCAGTTGTGCCATTGTTCATTGGAGCCGAATTCAGCGTTGGCGCGCGGCAGAAACGCTGTTTTTATTGCCTTGTTATAGCGGCTTGAGTGGATTGCGCGATGCATTTTACCGCAGCCAGTATCGTTTCATCGCTGTGCTAGTGGCTATGGTCAGCGTGCTAGGTTTTACCAATAGCTTGATTGACCCGCAATATGGCGGATTATTTGTACTGCATTTAGGCCTAAGCACTTTTTGGGGCTGTGCCATTATGCTGGGAATGGGTGCGGCAAGCCGTAATAGCCTGCAAGCCACAGCAGCAATGCTAATAGTGTTACTCCATTCGATATTGGTGTCGTTGAGTTTCGCCGCAGTGCGAGACGGTGACAGCTTATGGGTATGGTTGCTTATGGATGTGCCACTAATTATTGTTGGTGTTGGCGCATTAATTTGGGGTAAAAAACGTTTGTGGCAACATGGCATTTTGGCCCCGTAAATCATCGAGCATAACTGACAAACGTGACCGTAAGCTCAAAAATAGAGCAAAAGCTCTTATGGTTTTTAGCGACTTCAGGTAGAATGCAAAAAGCGGAACACTTGTAAGCTAAAAGGCCACTATCATATGTCATTAGATCAATACCACGTAGTTCGACTCCTGCAACAGCAAGGTCAGTCATTAGGCAATAACATTGCCCTTGAAGGCTTTGATATGCCTGCACCTTGGCATACCGTAACGTGGGGCGCATTTGATACGGTTACAGACTCAGTCGCACAGTTGTTAATTGAGTTTGGCTTACAAGTGCAAGACAAAGTGGTGATTTTAGCGCAAAACTGTCCACAGTGGACCTGTGCAGATATTGGTGCCCTTAAGGCTCGTAATGTTGTGGTACCGGTATATCCAACCAGCACCATAGAGCAAGCGGTATTCATTGTTAACGACTCTCAAGCTAAATTAATTTTTGCGGGTAACCAACAGCAATACGACATGGCTTGCACAGTGGCAGCCCAAGCTGAGTGCGTGCAACACATTGTAGTCTTTGATGCTAACGTTACCCTTAATGCCGATAATCATGTGTATTTTGATCAGGTATTAGCGGCGCAATTTAATCCGCTGATTACCAATGAGCTCAATACTAGACTCGCCAATAGCAACCTAGACGACTTATTCACGCTTATTTATACCTCTGGCACCACCGGCAATCCTAAAGGTGTAATGCTCGACTACCGTAATTTTGCCTCGATGATTAACCAGCATGACAGTGAGTTGCCATTTACTGCGGGTGATGTGTCGTTGGCATTTTTACCGCTGAGCCATGTGTTCGAGCGTGGTTGGAGCATGTATGTATTGTGTCGTGGCGGCCACAATGTGTATTTAAACGACACTAATCGCATTAAAGAAGCCCTTATTGCGGTTAAACCACATACCTTGTGTGCTGTGCCGCGGTTTTTAGAAAAAATTTACAGCGCTGTGCACGATAAAGTCGGCCAAGCGCCTAAAGCGAGACAAACATTATTTGCTTGGGCGATGCGGGTAGGTAAACGCCAATTTGAAGTTAGCCAAGGTCGTGCTTCAGGAAGTTTGTGGTTAAGTGCACAGTGGAAGTTGGCTAACAAGCTGGTTTACAGCAAGTTACAGCAAGTGTTGGGTGGCCGGTTAAAGTTTATGCCCGTGGGCGGTGCCGCGCTCGATATTAATGTGGCCAGCTTTTTTCACAGTATAGGTGTACCGGTATTGTGTGGTTATGGCATGACAGAAACCTGCGCTACGGTAACCTGTAATACTTTAGATAATCGTGTACCAGGTTCAAACGGTAAGCCATTAGAAGCTATGCAAATCAAGCTTGGCAAAGACGATGAAATCTTAGTGCGTGGCGACACTGTGATGCGCGGTTATTACAACCGCCCACAAGATACCGCCGAAGCCTTTGAAGACGGTTGGTTAAAAACGGGTGATGCAGGGCGGATTGATGAGCAAGGTAACTTGTATATTACCGATCGCATTAAAGAGTTAATGAAAACTTCAAACGGTAAATACATTGCACCACAGCGGGTTGAAGGTAAGGTGGCTTGTTGCCCGTTTATCGAACAAGTTGCTATTGTTGCTGATGCGCGTAACTATGTATCAGCCCTAATTGTGCCAGCATTTGAAGCATTAAATACTTGGGCTAAAGCGCAAGGTATTCATGTTGAAAACCCAATTGAGTTGTTACGTCACTCACAAGTGGTGGCTCATTTCGAGCAGCGATTAATCGAGTTGCAACATGAGCTAGCTGGGTTTGAAAAAATCAAAAAATTCACCTTATTACATGAAGCATTTTCGATGGAATCTGGACTCATTACGCCGACATTAAAGCTACGTCGTAAAATGATTTACAGCAAATATCACAGTGAAATTAATGCCATGTATGGCAAGTAATTAACCATCAATCTTTATACCAAAGGACGCATTAGCGTCCTTTTTCGTAATACTTAGTGATAATTGCCTGTATTTCCAGAAGCGGTACAATACTCTATTTTAAAATTAGGCAACATAGAGGGAACTATGGAAATTATCACGGTAAATGGAAAGCCTGTTTTTAGATCTAGCACTCAGTCGTTTTATGACAATCAATTTAGCCAAAAAGTGTTGGCTAATATCGATACAAAAACTCTTTTTAAAAAAATTGATGCGATACCAGGGCTTGCGGGCGCAGGAATCGTTTATATTGATAGCAAGTACAACATTATTGAATTAAGAAAATTCGAACCTGTTTGCCAACTAAATCCGATTAAAATCGTTCTAAGGGAGCCGCCTCAATTAATGAGTCAGGCTGAGTTTGCCTCCCATTTAAAAGGTAGCCAAGGTAATATCCGTGAATCTAAATTAGTTGGTGAATTGGGAAATGCTGCTTGGAGTTGTGGGACTGCAATGGTTGGTTGGTTTGTAATTGCAACTAGTACCGTATCGATTCCCTTAACTGGTGGATTAAGCACTGCAATTACTTACCTTGCTTCAGCTGCTACAATTGCTGGTACCTTACAATGTATTAATGGTGTTGTTAGGGGCACAAATGAATTTATTGCACCTGAAAGAAATGATTATTTAGATAATCAAGAATGGTATGAAAACGCAACAATGGCAGTAGATTTAGTGTCGTTAGCGGGTGCTTCTGCTTCTGCTTTTGTAACAATCAAAACAATTAAGATTATGCAGGCAAATAGTGGAAGATCGACTTTAGATATGCTTAAGAGTTTGTCAAGACCAGAGCAAAGAAGGTTGAATAACGAAATAATTAGAGCCAATATACCAGGAGTATCCAACAAAATTTTGAAAAGTATAAGAAAAAGACCCGGATATAAATCCTATTCAACAAAACACATAACAGCATCTTTCCGGCTTCAGATAGTCGATGCTGTAGGTGCTTCTATGAGCTTTACTGGTAGTGTTTCATCCGGAACATTAAGATCTTTAGCAGTAGCCGTAGGTATTTATGAGGAGTTTCCTCCAGAATGAGTAATGATATTACAAAGGATGAATCTGTTGGTCTTTTCTCTTATGCCAAAGGAATGATCATTTTTCTCATGGCGTCTTTATTAATGACAGTTTCAATTGCTTTGATTCTATCATTTTCTATTCACGAGTATTTTTCACTAAGTCCTGAAATAATGCTCGTTATATTATGTTTTGCAACAATATACTTTTTTGTTGTCAATTTTCGAGTTGTGAGAGGTTCATTCCGAGCTGTGAAGATATTAAAATATACATTATATATTTTAATTTTTTTCTTTTTACCTTCCATGTTTATGCGCAGTTTTGAGATTACTTCCATTGCTGTAAACTTTATTTGTTTAACTTTTCCAATACTATCAATATGGATTATACAAAGTAGTATATATCTCGCTTTTGTTAAAAAGCAGCATGATGCAGTCCAAAATTGGAAGAATATACAGGCTGAGGCTGATATTGTCGTTGCACAACAGCGAAAATCTCCAGAGGTTATCGACGCCAGTAAGGATTCTATAAACTAAAATAATATAGTGGTCTGTCCCCCGGTACTTTCCTTGCACTCCCCATAATTCCTTCGCAATACAGACTTTTTTAATGACCTCGAGTGAGATGTGTCGTTAGAATGGGCTAATGACATTTGTTCATCGAGCAAAACGTCAATGAACTCAAAATAATAAGAAAGGACTTTTTTGTGACAGAGACTCAATTTAGCATGACCCTCAAACCGCGCTTTTGTGAAACCGATGCGTTAGGACACATTAATAACACGGTTATCCCAGTGTGGTTTGAAGCGGCTCGTGAGCCGATTTTTGAAATCGTAAATCCAGGGCAAGATTTAACCAAGTGGAACATGATCATTGCTGGTTTTACTATCGCCTTTACCGCGCCAACGTATTATGGCAAAGAAGTTATCGTTAAAACGCACATTAGTCGTTTAGGCAATAGCAGCTTTGATATATTACAAAGCTGTTGGCAGCACGGTAAAAAAACCGCTGAAGCGACCACCACGATGGTGCATTACAATTACCAAACTGAAAAAAGCGAACCGCTTGCTGAGCTTGTTCGTCAGCAATTGGCTGCATTAACCGGTGCAGCTTAGGGCTAACACAAAAGAAGGTGTTAACGTAAAAACTTGGCTACGTAACTGCAACTGGCACTGATGTTAAGTTTTTCTGTTTTCGCCCAAGCCAGTCCAGTTCGGACTAGCTTTTCAGCAATACCTTGGCCGCGTAAAGCGGGTGGTACGAAGGTGCGACTAAAATCAATATTTTGACCCTCTAAGTGATATTCAAGTACCGCCTCAACACCTTGTGTGATAACCACAAAACGATGTTGGCTAGCTTGGTGTTGCACGGTTACGGTGTCTTGATTGCTCATAGTGTGTTGTCCTATTACTTGTAATGCCGCTTATTTATGTGGCTATTGATGTTATGACTCATACTGTTACTCATGTTCCAATAAAGCACTGAGTAATTCTGGCGTGAGTTTGGCTTTTTTGCCGGTTTTAAAGTTAAACATCACCACTTTTGCCCAGCCGATAGTCGTCACTGCTTGCTGTGCTTTGCTGAACACGGTGTAATGCATCACAAAGCGGTCTTCATTGATATCGCTGATCTTTACCCCTACAACAATTGAGTCCGGAAAGGTTACTGGGCGCTTAAAGCGGGCATTGGTTTCGCTTAGTACCGGACCGACACCCGTAGTTTTTAGATCGTCGAGTAGGTTAATTTGGTTAAAGAAATCGAGACGAGCAGTTTCAAAATACTTAAAATACACCGAATTATTTACATGTTGCAGTGCATCCATTTCACCCCATGCTACTTGAATGTCTGTACTGATAGAATGTTGAGCTAAAAAGTCATTCATGGCGGTTCTCTGTTATGAATTAATAAATTAAACGCTTGTTTAAATTCTATCTGTTAATTTAACAGTCTGGACGATGAACAACAAGGGACAGTGGCTATTACAGTGAGTATATCCAGTGAACTTATAAGGATTTTCACCTTGCGAAAAGAGACTTTTTTAACAACATCAAATTTATGGATATCGTCATGTTGGACGGTGTTTAGTAGCCGATTTACTGAATTACAAACCAAACTGAGTTTGCCGCAGAAATTGTATTTGGTGGCGATAGTCTTACTGTTTGCCACAGACTCGGTGGCGTGGGTGGCCATTATCAGCGTGATAGCGATGTCGATTGAGTTCTGGAATTTATTTGAACGTATGTGGCACAGCTTGGCTGGCAAAGCGGTGTTGTTACTGTTTTATGCGATAGTGGCCAATTTTGCCCTGGCTAGCTCAAGTTCAGTGGTTAACGATGTGGTTGGCGTAGCAGCCAGTAGCTTTAATTACACCCATAACTTCGCCATTTTGCTCTACATTCCGGCATGGAGTGTGGTGATGAGCTGTATTGTGCTGTTATTACTACAGCTTATTTTTCCGCTAATGTTTGGTGTGTCTTTTATACTCCGCCCCTTTGGTGTGACCAACTTTCGCTTGATTAATCATGTGCATTTTCATCGTACAACCTTTTGGGTGCGAGTGATTCTTGCTGCAGTGGTGTTGTATCACCTCGCCATGCTGATGGACCTTTATGGTCAGGTTGAAAAAGCGTTGGATGATCCACAAGTGGTGCAACTAGTTGAAGCCGAAACCGAAGCGGAAATACTTGCTGATGATGGCTTGTCGATCATTGTTAAAACAGACCCTGCTAAGAAAGAACCACCCAAGTCTGAACCCAAAACAGCGAAACAAGTTGAACGCGAGCAAGAACTGGACGCCATTGATGAAATCGCCAAGCAGCCTTACAGTCATTTACGTAGCCAGTATTTTACCAGTGTGCGTAAAGCAATTGCGTTGTTTGCGTTTCAGTTGGAGGCGAATGCCAAATCCCGCTGTCAAAAACTACCGTTGTCGCATGTGGTCGAGCTTAATGATTATGAGATCCTTGAAATAACACCCGATATCAATGCGGAATATGGTTATCATTTTGAAGTGAAAAAATGTATTTCACCTGCATTTCCCAGTTAACAGGCACTTTGCAGACATAAAAAAAACGACCTAGATGGTCGTTTTTTTATGTCTAATCAGTCAGTGTTAATCGAACGCTAACTCACTAAAGCTGCTTATTTTTTTGCACGTGGCTTGGCGTTGGTCGGCGAAGCGGATCATTTGGCAAGTTGTCATGCCGGCGGCTTCTGCAGCTTTGAGCTCTTCTGCTACGTCCGATACAAATAAGATCTGCTTTGGTTTCAAGCTAATGGTGTTGCAAATATTACAGTAGGCTTGTTTGTCTAATTTATTGCCTGTGCGAGTATCAAAGTGACCATTGAACGAACCGGTTAAATCGCCTGCTTCGGTGTGGCTAAATAACAGCTTTTGCGCTTCGACAGAACCAGAAGAGAAGCTGTAAATACGAATGCCTTTTTCTTTAATGCGCTCAATGTTATCAATAAAGTCAGGGTAAATGTGGCCAGTAAACTCTACGCGGTTATAACCTTGTTTCCAGATTAATCCTTGTAGGGTTTTAAGTGGTGTTAGTTTACGGTCTTCATCGATCCATTGCTGTAAAATCTCAGTGACTCGTTCGAGTGTCGCGTCTGGTTCTAAGGCAATATCTTTAACATCGCTGATACAGTAATCAACCACAACGTTATGTTGGTTTTGCTCAAGAAATTCAGCCATCGCTTTTCTTGAGTAAGGAAATAACACATCCTGAATAAAGTTAAGATCGGTAGTGGTACCGGCGGTATCAACGATAATAGCTCTAATACTCATAAGATTTGTTACTCCAAAACAATAAATTAACGTAATGATGATCCTAAGCTTTATTGGCGATTAAGGCTAGTGCTATTCGTGATATTGCACCCTAGTTAGATGACTTTGAATGCAAGATGTGAGCTAAGTTTAGATATTACTAAATTGCCTTGTGTGATGTGGTCTGGTAGCTTCGGGTTAACTTAATTGTCACGTTTCACCAGGAAGGTACCATGCTTACAATAGGGAAAAAACGTTATATCAAATGGCCGAGCTTATGGGCTAAAAGTCTGTCTATATTCTTATTATTACTAAGCTTTTTCCACGTTAGTGTGGTGTTTGCTGCTGAAATGTTACCGCCAACGACCGAAACCCTGAGTGTGAAGTCCACTTTATTTAGCGAGCCAGCCGATTTTTTGGTGACCTTACCAAACAGTTATACCAAGCAAACCGATAAGCGCTACGTGGTGTTATTTGACTTACATCCTCGTAGCCATTTGTATTTAGCGGGTATGCATGACTGGATGAGTCATAACGGCGGTTGGCCGTGGTTAGAAACCATTATTGTTACCGCGCCCGACGGCCATCAAGGCTTGGGTAAGTTAAAACAGCGTGCGATAGAGCAGCAAGGCGACCAAGCACTACTGGACTTTTTTGAGCAAGATTTACTGCCCGCAATTGATAAACGCTATCGCACCAATGGCTTTCGTATTTTTAACGGCTTTACTGGCAATGCAGGTTTAGTGCTATACAGCTTAATTAATCGTCCTAGTTTATTTAATGCTTATATTGCTGCCAGCCCAGTGTTATCAACAGACTTTGCTTATGTGCTCAATGATGCGCCTAAAAAACTCAAAAGCATGCAAGGCAAACCAAGATTTCTATTTGTTAGCACCAGTGATAGCGACTTTGAACAAAGGCAGCTGGATTCGTTTGCTAGGCTTGAAGATATTATTCAAACCAATGCCAATGGTAGATTGAACTATCAAATAAAGCGTTTTGACGGCAGCTATTATATGACTCAGCCTATCTTGGCGACGGCATTAGGTATCGAGAAGATATTTAACGATGTTCACACTGTTCTAGCGGCGGATTCAGAAGTATCGCAACAAGGATCTAAAGCGATTCTAGCCTACTATAAACGGTTGTCTGATGAGGTTTATGGCTTTGATGTGCCAGCAATTGATTCGCTGTTAGCTTTAGGTAATAGTTTAGTTCAAGCAGCACCACAGCAAGCGATTGGGGTTTATCAAGATACGCTGAAAGCCTACCCTAAAGCACATTCGGCCTACCATGAGTTAGCCAGCGTTTATGCCGCTACAGGTAAAATGACTCAGGCTATTGAAGCTGAACAACAAGCGTTAGCAAGTACCGACCATCCGTTCTATCAAAACAAATACACTAAAAAATTAGCAGAGTTTCAAAACCAAGCTAAATAAAACTGATCTAAGTTAAGCCAAGCTGCAAAACGATAAATGACAATAAAGCCACAGCACGAGTATTCGCCCTGTGGCTTTATTGTGTAGCCTGCTCAAACAGTATTATTCTGAGCGGAAGCTTATTATTTCGAGCTGAGGTTGATTACGCAGCCGTTTCGCTGGCTAACCACTGATTAATTTTTTGCTCCATTAAATCTAATGGCAATGCGCCATTTTCTAATAAGCGATCGTGGAACACTTTAATATCAAACTTATCACCTAAGACTTGCTTGGCTTTGGTACGTAGTTCGATAATTTTCAGCTCACCTAACTTATAGCCGAGTGCTTGGCCTGGCCAAACGGCATAGCGCTCAATTTCGCCGGTGGCTTCTGATAAATGAATCCCTTCAGTTGCCACCGCGTAGTCAATGGCTTGTTCACGGCTCCAGCCTTTGGCGTGCATGCCTGTATCAACCACCAGGCGAACTGCACGATGTAACTCTGACTGCAACCGGCCAATGTTGTCGATAGGGTCATTAGCATAAATGCCCATTTCGGCCGCTAAACGTTCGGCATATAAAGCCCAACCTTCGCCAGCCGCATTGGAGTAAAACACTGTGCTTAGCAGTGGTAATTCATCAGATAAGCCAATAATGGTTTGTAAATGATGACCAGGATTAGTCTCGTGGTAGGTCAAGGTTTGTAATGAATAAGATGGCAGTGATGCCGTGTCATACAAGCTGATCCAGAAGGTGCCTTTACGCGAACCATCTTGCGAAGGGGCATCGTAAAATGCGCCGCTAGTAGAAGCTGCACGGCTGTCTGGTACCGCTTCAATAGCCACATCTTGATTAGGCAAGCGACCAAACCACTGTGGTAATTTTGCATCAACCAAGGCTAAGTCGGCATCAATATCGGCCATTAGCTGTTGCTTACCTTCAGGGGTATTAGGGTAAAGATATTGTGGGTCGTTGAGTAACACCTGCATGCGCTCACCGACGGTGCCATCAACATAACCGACTTCTTTGAGTAGCCCGTCCATCTCGGCAGTAATCCGGACGACTTCAGCTAATCCGAGTTGATGAATTTCATCAGCAGTTTTGGTCGAATTGCCTAAATGCTGGATAAGCGTTTGATATAACTTCGCCCCTTGGGGTAAACGCCCAATGCCTGCTTCATGAGTTGCTTTTGGACGTACGGCTTCTAAGGCGTTGATCAGTTGGCGGGTGGCGGCATAGTATTTAGTCTCGACCAGTTCCGTAGCAGACTTTACCAATGTATCGCTATCGACCACTTTGGCTGCGTTAAGTTTAGCGTTGAAGCTGGTCACTAAAGGATGGCTGTTTGCTGGGCCGCTGATTTGGGCCTGTAACCCACGCAGTGTGTTATCAATGACAAAGTCTGGTGGAATGACGCCTATGTCGGCATCATGGTTAAGCTTATCGATAAGCGTCCCCATCGCTGCAGGGTATATGCTTAAACGGTTTAAATAAGCGTTCGCTTCATCGGTATTGGTAACGGAAAATTTGTCTTCCATGTAACCGGGGAATTCAATTTGCAAACCCGATAAATGGTTTACGGCATAGGGTAAAAACCACACGCCATACTCGCCTAATACCGTGCCATAATTCACTGTTTGAGCAGGTAATAAAGCACCTTTCACTTCAGACTTTATCGCGTTTAAGCTGATTGTTTCTGAGGGAGTTAAGCTTGTTGCATCAATATCGTTGAGTTGACTCAGTATTGCCTTAAGCCCTTTGCGACGATGGGTTTCACCCGATGGGCTGTAGTCGGTGAGTTTAGACATCACTTTGGCATTGATGCTTGCGTCGCTCACGCCATAATAAGTGGCAATTTCAGGTCTGAGTACAAAATAGTCTTTAGTGATCGACTCTACTTGCTGCTTAAGACTGAGCTTAGTAGCAGACTTTCCCGCTGTTGCGGTGATAGAGTTGGAATTATTTTCAGGTGTTGCTGGATCTGAACATGCGCTGACGAGCAGACTGATGATTAAGACATTGAGAAGTTTTTTCATTGATTACTCATTAAGTTAATAGCGGTATTCAAGTACGAATATAAGCATATCCTAACAGTTATAGCGGTTAAGCTGTTGCAGTTTTTATATGCTTGTTATTGAAAAACATGAGAGTAAGTTTGACGATAAGGTGTAAATATGGTCTAACATTATTAGACATTGACATGAAAAGGAGAGAAGTATGTTAGGTGAAAGCCATGCGTTATTAGTTGATTTCCCTGAGTATCAAGACAAGATTTCATTGTTAACCGCCAATGATACTGAGTTTGCTGAAGATGCGAAGCTGTATCATAAATTAGATACTGAAATTCGTAAGCTGGAGTTACGCAATACTCCAACAAGTGATGACTTTATTGAGCAAGCAAAGCTTGACCGTTTGGTATTAAAAGATAAGTTGTATCAGTTGTTTACCCAAGCTTAATTCGTTTATTCAGCTTTTTGGCCATGTCGGTATTTAGATTGTGACGACATGGTCAATTTCTTGCTGTTATCTCAGTAATTCTTATTTGTTTTTATTATCTTTGATTTATGGCCTGCGGCCACTAAGGTCGTGGCGCTTCGCCCACACCAGACCAAGAGGAAACCAACGGCTGTTCCCTCTTGGAACTCCCAGCCGCCACATCAAAATTATCTGAAAAGCGATAATTTCGCGACGTGGTTGAATCCAGCTTTTGACTTCGTTTTGGTGTTCTTCGGCCTTATTCGAAAATGCTAACGCTTTCGGTGGTACATCCTGTACCTCGAAAGCTAGCCAGACATCCATGTCTGGACTCACGCTATTTTCTTCAACGCCCTCAATGTTATTGAATCCTGGTGGTTTTAGTCTGCTCACATATTCTTTTTGTTTGTAGTCTTAGTAGTCTAAATGTAAAGGCAACATGAATAGATTTAATTGCTTTACACTAAATAGATAGCAAATGTAGGATGTATATTAATCAATAACTTAAATGTCCGACTTTATTTGGCTAGCAGTTCAATAAGTTGTTAACAGTAAAAGGAATCTACATCTCGTGAAGTATGCCATTATACCTTTAGTTCTTGTTTTAGCTGGTTGCGCTCAAAACTCAGGCATCATTCCAATGGGCGGTGAAACTTATATGGTTTCTCGTCAAGCTGCTACAGGTTTTACTGGTATGGGTACGCTAAAAGCAGAGGCTATGACAGAAGCGTATGCACAGTGTCAAAAGTCAAAAAAAATGGTTAAGGTTCTAGAAACTATCGATGCAAAACCGCCATTTATATTTGGTAATTTCCCTAAAACCGAAATTCGTTTTAAGTGTATTGAAGAATCATAATCTAGTAAATTACTGTTAACAATTTGATGAATCAGGACAAATAACAGTTGGGTTTTGCTTCTATGTCACTTATTTTAGCCAAAATATTATTTTCCTCTTAATGAGGTGTTGGTATGTCCACTAATAAAGGAATATTTCGTGGGATCAGAATTTCAGAACCAATTTTGTTATGTATCTACGCTAGAACATCAAAGTACATTTTATGGAAAGTATATTTATCTATACACCGACAAAGGTCAGCTTTCACTTACAAATGATGGTTTAGAATACCTCGGTAAAAAAAATAATTATTCCATTACTCGTAGCTCAATAAAAAACATTGAAATATCTCACTATTCTCGGGTTGCAAAACCTTTTAAGTTAAACTGTATTAAGATTAGTTATATAGTTGATTCAGTTGAAAATACTATTTATTTAACACCTACAGGTTCAGGTTTTACTCCTATTTATAAAACCAATCAGTTAGTAAAAAATTGGTTCTCTAAATTAATGGAAATTATGCCTGAGTTACAAAATACCTAACAAATATGAGCTCCCGCCAGTCTTTAGGTATTAGCCTTAACGCGTTTCCCCTTAAAACGCGTTAGGCCAATTCTACTTATCAATAAACCATACTCAACGCAGCTTACTCTTTTGCAAATACTTTACGGCCGTTTACCCAGGTGGCGATGACTTTGTTTTGCCAGATCTGTTGTGGGTCGATTGTAAAATAGTCATCTTCGACTAGGATAAAGTCTGCTTTTTTACCGGGTTCTAATGAGCCTAATAACTGTTCTTGATGGCCCGCGTAGGCGGCGTCGATGGTGAAGCTTTTGAGTGCTTCGATGCGTGATAGTTTTTCAGTGGCGAGCCAGCCGTCTAGTGGTTGGTTAACATGGTCTTGGCGGGTTACGGATGCATGCAATCCAAAAAATGGGTTGGGCGATTCAATAGGGAAGTCTGAACCATTGGCGATGACGGCATTAGCGTTTAACAGCTTGCGCCACGCATAAGCACCGGCCAAGCGGGCTTTACCTAAACGGTTTTCTGCCATGTTTTTGTCGCTGGTGGCGTGGGTTGCTTGAATCGATGCGATAACCCCAAGTTGGGAAAAACGCGGTATGTCGGCTAAATCGAGAATTTGTGCATGTTCAATGCGATGGCGTAATGCTTTTGAGTCGGTTGCTGCAATGGCGGTTTGGTATTTATCGAGTACCACTTGATTGGCGTTGTCGCCAATAGCGTGGGTATTAACCTGAAAGCCTGCTTTCATCGACTGTAAAATCAGTTTGCCGAGTTGATCGTCTGAATACAGCATTAAGCCTTTATGGCCGGGTTGGTCTGAATATTCTTTGATTAACGCCGCACCACGGCTGCCAAGCGCGCCATCGGCTGATATTTTAACGCTGTCGACTTTAAACATGTCATTAGCAGTGGTGATATGGCCTTGCTTTAAGATGGTGGTAAAGCGAGGGTCTTCAACCGATAGCATGCCATTAACCCGCACGCTCATGGCATTGTTCGCTGCTAATTGTTGGTATGCCTTGATGTTGTCGATGTTGATGCCGGCATCGTGCACACTGGTTAGCCCGTATGACGCTAGGCTATCCATCGCTAGGGTTAAGGTTGATTGTAATTGCTGCTGATTGAGATCGGGGACTATGTTAAACACTAAGTTCATCGCATTGTCGATTAATACACCGGTAGGGTTACCTTGCTCGTCTTTGACAATTTCACCGCCTTCTGGTGCCACAGTGGTTGACGAAATTCCCGCGAGCGCTAACGCTTTGCTGTTAACCCAAATGGCATGACCGTCAACTCGGCCAAATGACACTGGATTAGCTTTAAAGGCTTTATCTAGACTTTCTTTAGTCGGAAATTGTTTGCTGTCCCATAATTCTTGGTTCCAACCGCGGCCCATTAGCCATCCGTCAGTTGGGTTGTTTTTACTAAATGCTTTTGCACGTTCAACAGCTTGTTGTTCGCTACTGGTGTTGGTTAAGTCTGCGGTTAATAAACTCAAACCATAACCTAGCACATGACCGTGGGCGTCGATTAATCCAGGTAATAAGGTTTTACCTTTACCATCAATTGAGGTGATATCAGTTGCACTCGGTAAGGCTTGGTTTAAGGTAAATAGTCGATCAATTTTGTCGTCAGTAAATTGGATAGCATTGAAGGTTTGCAGTTTTCCGTCAACGAGCGTGTAGCCATTAACGTGATGCATCAGTGTGGTTTGTGCCATGGTGTTTGCGCTTAAACTAGCCAAGCTTAATGCCACTGATAGCGCTAAATATTCCTTTCTCATTTGTTTTCCCTTTCTATGACGACGATTAATCAGCATCCATTAAATGTTAATTAATGGTTAATGGCAAGGGGCAGTGCAAGTCGTCTTAAGGGGGGGGAGATTGATGGGGCTATATAGAGGAAATACTCATTGCTGTGTAAATTTATCGCCCAGCTAATACTGGGCGATAATCGTTAAGGCTAGTTGAACTTAGCTAGGGTGCTGGCTAATTCGTTTACATCCAGTACGTTGTAGTCTGGTTGTGCTGCTAGTGGGAACAACACTTTACCTTGGCGACGAATAAAGGCGGTTTGTAAGCCTGCTTTATCTGCACCGGCAATATCCCAGCCGTGCGCGGCAACCATTAACGCTTCATTTGCATTAACACCTAAATCTTTAATGGCCCATTGGTACGTTTTTAAATGCGGCTTAAATACTCCAACAGACTCTATGCTTAAGTTGGCATCAAAATACTGGCTTAAATTAGCATTTTTAAGCTGTAAGGTTACGCCTTCCAATGATGAATTGGTTAAGGTGACTAGTTTGTAGCCTTGGGCCTTCAATTTAGCTAAACCTTCCGCAACATCTGGGTGAGCGGGTAATGAACGAAGTGGCGTTAAAATGGCGGTTTTAGCTTGTTCTGGTGTAATGGCAATGCCGTTGATTTCGGCTACCATTTGCAGTGACGCAACGCCAATGCTACCAAACGTTTGGTAATCACCTGTAGCTGAAACTACTAAAGAATGATGCAGCATGGTTGAGAACCATAATGGCAGTAAATCTTCACGGCCATTAAGCGCTTTACCCACAGAGGCGCGCATATTTTCAAGATCTAACAAGGTTTCATTCACATCAAAAATAATCACTTTAGGCTTAACTAATGGTGCTTGCACCGCAGTATCTGCTAGATCTTTAGCAAAAGCGCTACTGGTATTAAGCATAAAAAAAGCTGTCGCAAGCGATATTAAAACACGGATTTTCATAAAACCTCTGGCAATGTGATGTTGGTTGAAAAGAACTTATCGAGTATTCATCTCACTATTGTTGTCTGTGATACTGACGATAACAAGTTGAACAATTGTTCATTAATATAGTCAGCCTAAATGAAACTGACCTTAAAATCACGGTTTTATTGCCCAGTAGTTTAATAAATCTGAACTCGGGATTTGAGGTGACGTACATAGCAGCGCCACTGGAGATAGACATTATCGCCAGTGGTACTGCTATTAGTAGTGAGTTTTAGTTGACGTTGTGGCTATTTGATTGAGAAAAGTTGAGCCCAATTATTTAACTGTTTAATTGGGTAGCGCAACTACCTGACCATTTTTTACAACGGTTTTACACAGGTTCACTCCGTAAGCATAAGCTAATTGTGCTGGAGTGGTGATATCCCACAAACAAAAATCAGCTTGTTTACCTACGGTAATACTGCCGACATTATTGTCGATACCAAGTGCTTTTGCAGCATTAATGGTTACACCTTGTAAGGCTTCTTCTGGGGTGAGTTTGAATAAGGTGCAAGCCATATTGAGCATCAATAAAGTGGAGCAAATAGGCGATGACCCCGGATTAAAATCGCTGGCAATAACCATTGGCACCTTGTATTGACGCATTAAGTCGATTGGCGGTAATTGGGTTTCGCGTAAAAAATAAAATGCGCCGGGTAACAAGGTTGCACAGGTACCACTTTCGCTTATGGCTTTAATACCTGCTTCATCTAGAAACTCAATATGATCGACCGATTTAGCCCCAAGCTTGGCTGCTAAGGCGCTGCCGCCCATATTGGTTAATTGCTCAGCATGCAGTTTAATCTGCAGACCTGCCTGTTTAGCCGCAGTTAATACTCGCTCAGTTTGCTCAAGATTAAAGGCGATATTTTCACAAAATACATCGACGGCATCAGCAAGGTTTTCGGCGATTACCGCGGGGAGCATGTCATTAATGACGAGGTCAATATAGGCATCTGCATTGTCTTTATATTCTGGCGGAATAGCATGGGCGCCCAAGAAGGTGGTGCTTACATCAATGTGATGATGTTCGCCTAGCTCACGCGCAACGCGCAATAATTTAAGTTCTGTTTCGGTGTTCAAGCCGTAACCAGATTTAATTTCAACCGTGGTGACGCCTTCTCTGGCGAGGGCGTTTAAGCGTTGTCGACCCAGTTCAAATAACTCAGCTTCATCAGCTTCACGACAGGCGTTAACGGTTGAAATAATACCGCCGCCAGCCCGTGCGATATCTTGGTAACTCGCACCTTGTAAGCGTTGTTCAAACTCATTGGCGCGATTACCGGCAAAGACTAAGTGGGTGTGTGCATCGATAAGTCCTGGTGTTATCCAGCCGCCTTTGCCTCTGTAAACTGGGGTTGCCAGTACATCAAATTCAGGTAGTTCACTGCGCGGGCCAACCCAAGCAATTTTGCCATCTTTTATAGCAATAGCCGCTTGAGGTATTACGCCGTAAGCCCCTTGGATATGGGTATCCATGGTGGCCACGTTTACATCAATCCACACTTGATCCCACGACATGAAAACCCCTAAAAATGCATTAATTATTGATTGCTAAACAATACTTGTTTTAACTTGTATATACAAGGTAGGATGAATGATGTGTTTTTAAACAGCAATGACATTATTGTCTAAAAAACCGAGAGCTGCTGATATGGCCCAAGCAAAGTTTGCCCAAATAAAACAATTCATTTTGAGCCGTATTGAAACGGGCGAATGGCAAGAAAACGACCGAGTGCCGTCTGAAAATCAGCTAACTGAATTGTTCGCCTGTAGCCGTATGACAGCAAGGCGGGCGTTAACTGAGCTGGTGGACTCGGGCGTATTAGAGCGCACTCAAGGGGTAGGCACCTTTGTGGCAGGTTTAAAGTCGCAATCGTCATTACTGGCTATTCGTAATATTGCCGACGAAATAAAAGATCGTGGCCATGGCTACAGTGTTAACCAGCTTGAATTGAGACAAATCGAGGCTAGCACAACAGTGGCTAATGCACTGGGGTTGGAATTGGGCAGCCCTGTATTTTATTCGGTGTTGGTGCATTGCGAACAAGGCTTACCATTACAAGTGGAAGAGCGTTATGTAAACCCACAGCTGGTGCCTGATTACCTTCAACAAGATTTTAGCTCACATACTCCCCATGAATATTTGTCGGCAGTAGCGCCACTGACAGAGGCCAAGCATACCGTTGAAGCCATTATGGCTAACGAGCTGTTACAACAAAGGTTGTCGATTGCTGCAACGGAACCTTGCTTACAAATTTTACGTCGTACCTGGTCACGCCAAGGTGTGGTCAGTTTTGCTCGTTTAGTTCATCCGGGCAGCAAATTCAAACTAGGCGGCCATTTAACCTTTGCGCGTTAAATGGTGGTATCGAAAATGAAAACCGTAAGACATTAAACATAAACAACAAGACCAATAAAAAACCAAACTGAATAAACTCAGTTGAAGAGGAACATATGGATAAACGACACGATCCAAGCCGTCGCATTATTGCGCCACACGGTACCCAATTACAGTGTAAAAGTTGGCTAACCGAAGCTGCGATGCGCATGTTAATGAACAACTTACACCCTGATGTCGCCGAACGCCCAGAAGACTTAGTGGTGTACGGCGGCATTGGCCGCGCCGCACGCGATTGGCAAAGTTACGACAAAATTATTGAGGTGCTTAAACGTCTTGAAGACGATCAAACTTTATTAGTGCAGTCTGGTAAACCTGTTGGGGTGTTTACTACTCATAGCAATGCGCCACGGGTCATTATTGCTAATTCAAACCTAGTGCCACATTGGGCGAATTGGGAACACTTTAACGAGCTGGATAAAAAAGGTTTGGCGATGTATGGCCAAATGACTGCGGGTTCGTGGATTTATATTGGTTCGCAAGGCATTGTTCAAGGCACTTACGAAACGTTTGTCGCCATGGCTAAACAGCACTTTAATGGCTCGTCAGCGGGTAAGTGGATTTTAACTGGCGGTTTAGGCGGCATGGGTGGTGCACAACCACTGGCTGGTACTATGGCGGGCTATTCGGTATTAACCTGTGAAGTAGATGAAACCCGTATCGATTTTCGCATGCGCACTGGTTACGTCGACAAAAAAGCCACTTCATTAGATCAAGCATTAGCGATGATTTATGAAGCAAACCAAAGCGGCAAGCCGGTTTCGGTCGGTTTATTAGCGAATGCCGCCGATGTGTTTACAGAGCTAGTGACCCGCGGCATTGTGCCTGATGTGGTGACAGACCAAACCTCCGCGCACGACCCATTAAACGGTTATTTACCTCAAGGCTGGACTTTAGAATACGCCGATCAAATGCGTAAAACTAACGAAGCGGCAGTCGTTAAAGCGGCGAAGCAGTCAATGGCAGTGCAAGTTAGAGCAATGTTGGCATTACAGGCAGCCGGTGCAGCAACCACAGATTATGGTAACAATATTCGCCAAATGGCCTTTGAAGAAGGCGTCACGAATGCGTTCGACTTCCCTGGGTTTGTACCAGCATATGTACGGCCATTATTTTGTGAAGGTATTGGACCATTCCGTTGGGTAGCCTTGTCTGGCGATCCGGAAGATATCTACAAAACAGATGCCAAAGTCAAAGAGCTGATTCCAGATAATCCGCAGTTACACAATTGGCTCGACATGGCGCGTGAGCGTATTGCGTTTCAAGGCTTACCTGCACGCATTTGCTGGGTAGGGCTTAAAGATCGTGCCCGCTTAGCGTTAGCTTTTAATGAAATGGTCAAAAACGGTGAGTTATCGGCACCAATTGTTATCGGTCGTGATCACTTAGATTCTGGCTCAGTTGCCAGCCCAAATCGCGAAACAGAAGCCATGTTAGACGGCTCCGATGCGGTGTCAGATTGGCCATTAATGAATGCCTTACTCAATACGGCTAGTGGTGCAACTTGGGTGTCATTGCATCATGGTGGCGGCGTTGGTATGGGCTTTAGTCAACATTCTGGAGTGGTGATAGTGGCCGACGGAACCGATGAAGCTGCCGTGAGATTAGGCCGAGTATTGTGGAACGACCCTGCTACTGGGGTAATGCGTCATGCAGATGCTGGCTATGAAATTGCAAAAAAATGTGCCAAAGAGCAAGGCTTAGACCTGCCAATGTTAGGAGCTTAATCCATGTCGACTTATTCATTTGAACTTATTCCAGGTACGTTAACACTGGCGCAGACTCGTGCGATCAGCCGTAATAGTGTCAAGCTTACCCTTGCGAAAGAAGCGATTAAAGACATTAATCAAAGTGCTGAAATCGTCCAACAAGTATTACGTGAAGGCCGTACTGTTTACGGTATCAATACTGGCTTTGGCTTGTTAGCCAACACTAAAATTGTTCCAGAAGATCTGCAATTATTGCAACGCTCTATTGTATTGTCCCACGCCGCTGGCATAGGAAAATACATGCAAGATGCTACCGTGCGCTTAATGATGGTGTTAAAAATTAACTCATTAAGCCGCGGTTTTTCAGGTATTCGTTTAGAGGTTATCGAGTTTCTCATCCAGCTAGTGAATGCTGGTGTGTATCCGTGTGTGCCAGAAAAAGGATCAGTCGGGGCATCGGGTGACTTAGCGCCATTAGCTCACATGTGTTTACCTTTGTTAGGTGAAGGTGAAATGAGCTATCAAGGGCTGATTATCTCAGCAGCGGAAGGGCTTGAGATTGCCGGGCTTGCACCTATTGAATTAGCAGCCAAAGAAGGCTTAGCGTTACTGAATGGTACGCAAGCCTCAACAGCGCTGGCGCTTGAAGGCTTGTTTAATGCAGAAGATTTGTTTGCCGCCAGTTCAATCATTGGTGCCATGAGTGTTGAAGCCGCGATGGGCAGCCGTAGTCCATTTGATGCACGCATTCATGCTGCGCGCGGGCAAAAAGGTCAAATCGATTCGGCAGCTATTTTCCGTCATATATTAACAAGTGAGTCTGAAATTAGCTTAAGTCACACTAATTGTGAAAAAGTACAAGATCCATACTCACTGCGCTGTCAGCCACAGGTTTTAGGTGCGTGCTTAACCCAAATCCGTCAAGCAGCAGAAGTGCTTGGCGCTGAGGCAAACGGTGTTACTGATAATCCATTGGTGTTCCAAGATACGGGCGATATTATTTCGGGCGGTAACTTCCATGCCGAACCCGTTGCGATGGCGGCTGATAACCTCGCGATTGCGATTGCTGAAATGGGCTCTATTTCGGAGCGCAGAATGGCGTTGTTGATTGATTCTAGCTTGTCTAAGTTACCACCATTTTTGGTGGATAACGGTGGGGTGAATTCTGGCTTTATGATTGCCCAGGTCACTGCAGCTGCACTCGCATCGGAAAACAAAACCTATGCGCATCCGGCCTCGGTAGACAGTTTACCGACATCGGCAAACCAAGAAGATCATGTGTCGATGGCGACCTTTGCTGCACGACGTTTACGCTACATGAGTGAAAATACCCGTGGCGTGTTGGCGATTGAGTTGTTAGCTGCTGCACAAGGACTCGACTTTAGAAAGCCGTTGCAACCAAGCGCAGCTGTGGCGCTGGCCAAAGCTGAACTGCGTGAAATAGTGACGTTTTATGATAAAGACCGTTACTTTTCACCTGATATCGAGAACTCGGTCGACTTGTTGTATGGCGCCAGTTTTAACCGATTGCTACCGCAGGGCATGTTACCGAGTTTTTAATTAAGCGAAACTACATGTCATGAACAGGATATGTTTAGAGTAATTTGATAAAGGACCGCAAGGTCCTTTTTTATTATCTTTTATTGCCCACGCGTCAAAGCTAATTTTTGTTTAATCTTGTTTGGGTATACTCACATTCATTGCAACTGTTAACATAATCGTGAAAATAGTAACTTGCATTAAATTTATCATCTTGACCGATAGAGTCGATGTTTCGGTAACGTTATACATCAACACCATGCATAATGAGCACACTGATAAGCCTGTGAATGTTTGCTTGCATTTATGCGGTTTAATTTACGTCTTTTGATTGAGTAAAGGGCAAACGTGGCTAAGGATTTGTTTGTGAATACAGAAGTGCGGATTGAAATTGCGGCTTGGTTAACCCGTTTGGGTATTAATAGCCAACCATCGGATGGTGTCGCAACATCGATATTAATTTTGGCTTGTGTGGTTGTAGCAGGTTTAAGTTATTACATTACCCATCGATTTGTCGTTCACGGTGTGAATGCAGTGATCCGCCGATCCTCGGTGACTTGGGACGATATTTTCATGCGCTTTAATGTGTTTGAACGTCTCGCTATTTTGATCCCCATTTTAATCCTCGATTTATTGATCCCTATTGTGCTCACCGAGCATGAGTTGATTAGCGCTTTTATTGACCGTTTCCTTAGCGCGTTGTTAGTGTTTTTTATGATTAGAGCTGTGTATAGCGGGTTGAATGCGATTGATGAAATTGCTGATATTAATCATGTTAATCGCCGTTTACCGGTAAAAAGTTTTGTGCAGCTGACTAAGTTATTCCTATTTTTTATTGGGTTAATTGTTGTCTTTGCTATTCTAGCCGACCAGTCGCCTATTTATTTCTTTAGTGGTTTAGGGGTTGCTACCGGTTTGGTTATGTTGGTGTTTCGAGACACAATTCTGGGTTTTGTTGCTGGAATTCAACTTGCTGCTAACCGCATGGTGAGTAAAGGCGATTGGATCCAAATGGATAAATACGCTGCAGACGGCGCCGTTGAAGATGTAACCTTAACCACAGTGAAAGTACGAAACTGGGACAATACCATCACCATGATCCCAGCTTATGCATTAGTGTCTGATGCATTTAAGAACTGGCGCGGCATGTCCGAGTCGGGCGGTCGACGAATTAAGCGCTCAATCAATATCGACGTCAATAGCATTCAGTTTTTGACCGATGAAGAACGTATTCGCTTAGGCAAAGTCAATTATTTGAAAGAGTATTTACCGCAAGTATTCAGTGAAATCAGTGTTGCTAATGCCAACATAAGTGATATTGAGATGAAGGTGAATGGCCGTCATTTAACCAATATCGGAACATTTAGAGCATACTTACAAGAGTATTTACGTCGTCATGACAAAGTACATAAAGACATGACATTGATGGTAAGGCAGCTTGCTCCAACCACTGAGGGCTTGCCGATAGAATTATATATTTTTACCAATGATATTCGTTGGACCTATTATGAAGCGATTCAGGCAGACATTTTTGATCACATTTTTGCCGTGTTACCTGAGTTTGGTTTACGTGCGTTTCAAAGCCCAACAGGTACTGACATTCGCAGCATAAAGCAATGTACCGAACAGCATTGATAAGCCGCCAGATAAGCGATATTTGCAGTGGTTAAATTCCTGGTATTAATATCATTGCTGTTGCTGTTGCTGTTGCTGTGGTGGGCGATGCCCGTGCAAGCTAATTGGTTTAATGATATCAATAGGCAAGTTCGCTCGATAGACGTTGAAAAATCACTGACTGCCGAGCCGTTAACCGCCGCAGAGCTAGCTGATTACCCAACAAACTATCAATTTGAACGAGTAATAGTACCAAGCCATCAAACTCCGCTGTTTGTGTTACAAGCAGGGCTTGAGCACCGTGACACTGTGGTGCTTATTCACGGTTTAGGTGAGTTAGCCTCTAAAGACTGGTTAACGGTTATTCCCGCGTTAGCAAAGCAGTATCATGTTGTTGCTATCGATTTACCTGGTTTTGGCTTATCGCAAGGTGCGGTATTTACCTATTCACCCAAAGAATATGCCAAGGTGATCGATTGGGTCATTAGCCATTATCGTCATCCAAACGCGCAGGTACATCTTGTAGGACATTCGATGGGGGCGGCGATTAGCTTATATTATGCGAGCCAGTACCCAGGCAAAGTTGAGCAACTCGTACTGGTCGATGCCGCCGGTATTTTAGACCGGACTGCGTATCTAAAACAGATTTCTAAACGAGGTATGGCTAGTAGCGAATTACCACAAGGCTTACGCCGAGTGTTAGCTCGGGTTGATAACTTTGCCGATAAGATACTAGAGAAAACTGGAACCGGGTTAGATCCAACGAAATGGTTAAGTCACAATGAGTCTATTCGTAATATGACCATTGGCGAACAAACCAACACTAATGCGGCATTAGCATTAATGGAACAAAACTTCTCTGTGCTTAATTACCAACAGATGCCTGCGACGCAGTTAATTTGGGGCGCAGATGATCAAGTTGCGCCACTACGGACCGCTCAAGCACTGCTACATGTATTACCCACAGCACAACTGCAGGTTATTGCTGGTGCAGGGCATGTACCGATGAAATCGCATCCACACATCTTTAATCAAATGTTATTAACGGGTCTAGCATCGACTTCTACTTTTCCTTCTAATGCTAATGTTTTGGCTCGTGAGCAACATTCAGAAAATAGCAGTCAGCGTATTGGCAAATGCTATCAAGAAAGCCAACAATATTTTTCTGGGCATTATGATCTGCTCATTATTGAAGACTGTAAATTGGTGTTCATTGACAATGTTGATGTAAACCAGCTCACGATGAGTGACTCGATTGTAACCATCAAGTCTAGTCGCATAGGTATGCAGCAGAAAAAGATGAAGATCGCCCGCAGTACTATTAGTGCCACAGACACTCATTTTTTGGGTGAGATTAACAGTACTCGCAGTCGGTTTGATTTAGCTGGGGTAACCTTTTGGGGTGAGTCTCCGGTGTTCATCTCGCAAGAGTCGACTCGGCTAGTGCTATCTTTAGTGCGGATCCATACGCCAACGCACGTTATACGTTTAGGCGGCAGCTATGTGCTAGCCGCTGAGAGTTTAGAAAGCGTGTTATAAAAACCGCTGAATGCTGTGTAAGACACTTCTTGTATATCCAACACTGTCGCACTTCTGATTAATCAATATAAGCTAATTGAACGTTAATTATTGCAGTACTATTTCTGCTGATAATCAGGAACCATTTTTGGATGATAACCTTTGATTGAACGGTAAAAATCCATTAACTGATTTATTTCGCGTTCAATATCTCCCGTCGGTCTTAACGGTTTGGCAATCACAACCGCTTTGCGGCCAAAATCTAATCCGATTGGCACTATATCAACATCCGCTTTGGCTGCGATATGGTAAAAACCACTTTTCCAACGAGTTACAGGGCTACGTGTGCCTTCAGGTGCTAAGGCCAGTTTATAAAGTGGATCTTGTTGGAATAACAGCACCACGCCATCAACTAAATTATTGTATTTACGTCTATCGACAGGGCTACCGCCCATGGCGCGAAATAGCCATCCCCAGGGCGGAATAAACAGCTGATGCTTGCCTAAAAAATGAATTTTGGTGCCTAAGGCGCTGCGGGCGATAATGCCAATGATGAAATCCCAATTACTGGTATGCGGACCAACAATAATGACGCATGGCTTAGTATTATCGAGTTGGCCATCAAATTCCCAACCCAGTATTTTGAGTAATCCTAAGCAAAGTGAACTGAACATAGTGCGACCCCAATCATTGAGCTTTATTAAGCTTCTTGTTATTTCAATTTGTCAGCAAAACTGGTGTGGTTAATTGACGTTAATTTGTTGGTGGCATCTGCTGATGCGTACTTTAGCTGATGTGTTATCAGCATAGCCTGCAATCGTACTCATTTCATGCTTAACCTCAATTGGGCTAAGGCATGAGATAAATGTGATTAGTTAAGTTGCTACAAACTTGCCATTGGCTAGCTATTGACGCGTTATTTCATCTTGTTAGCAGAATAAATAACAAGTTTGATAGCGATAGTGACTAAGATTATGTTTTTTATTATGACCTCCTGAACTCTTATCTCGAGTTCAGGTTAACTAATATGCTGCGCTAATGAGTGGTTGGCTTATCAAACTCAGCGATGTGTTTTGCTTCGTCTAGAATAACCTGTTCTAACTCTGCTTCTGATTTCATCCGCTCAAAATCAAACTTCATCCGTTGTTGTTTTGGTAGCTCATTACGCGCTTCCATGATGGGATGGTTTCTAATCAGCTCATAATGGGTAAACAGGTTAGGGAAGTCTGCCACAACTTGTTCTGACAAGGATAATGCATCAAATAATTTACCTATGCGCATAACGCCTTCAGACAGTTCACAACGATCTTCTAGCATTGCTGCGGCAATGTAACGGATATCAGTCAGTATTTGTTGTCTACGTTCTTCAGCTTTAGCCTTACGCTCAGAAAGTGCTTGTTGATTAGCTTGTGTTGTACGTTTAAGCGTTAACAGTAAGTGTGTTGCGTAGGTAGCAAGGGCTACAATGATGAGTAGAGCAATTACGATGGCGGTTGTAGACACAATTTATCCTTTTTTGAATACAAAACTGGCGCGATTTGCGCCAGTTTTTTGATATCAAACCAAGAAATAGCTTGGTATTACTTTCATCGAGCAGATTAATCTTTCTGCTGATAATCTTTAAGCATATCGGCACCTGATTCAAAACGATTTAATAGTTCATCGTCACTCAGTTGCTTTTTAGGACTTTGTGTTGGCGTATCATCGCCTTCAGTTAGGCCTAAGCTCAACATCAGTTGCTCAATTTTGTCTAATTGAATATTCAACCACTTTTGATCAGTGTCAGATAAATCACGACCTTCTTCAAGTTGGTCAAGTAACTGATTTAGTCTTGGATCATCTTCAAGTTTCAGTAACTTCTGTTCGTCAGTCAGTTTAGGCTGTTTAGGCTTAACCACTAATGGCGCGGTAACAGACGTAGGTAAAGTAAGTGCTACCGGCTTTTTGCTGCCATGACGGACATCTTTACTCTTAACCGAAGTGTTACCTGATGCTTGTTTAAGCAACGTTTCATTGTGACGGCTGCCTGATTTACGGCCGGTTTCAGATTTTTTACCATCGACCGCGTTGCGATCAACTTTTTTTACTCTAGGTGCAAACTTAGCGCCGTTTTCGCCGCCTTTGCGAGTTTTTTTACTGCGAGCCATGATGTTCTCGTTAGGTTTTCTAAACACGTCCTTGCAGAGCAATTTCTACAAGGCACTAAATAAGGATGCGCTTTATATCAGATTTTGATGATTTTTGCATCAAAACCAGATCTTTCGATGCAAATAATAGCTCAAAATCACTATTTAATGCTAAATATTCGAATGTCTGCTGCTGGTAAAAGCTTACATGAGTTGGATTGTTTTTGTAATGCCATTTGGCAAAATGGTCTTGATCGGTCAATAAAGGCGTGCCTATTGCTAACCAGCCATTGGGTTTAACCAGTTGATTGAGTAATTTCCATTCACGGTGTGGATGACGAAAGTGTTCGAATACCCGGTAACAACATACAAAATCATAGCTATGTTGCAGTACCGACTGATCTGCAGCAAAGAATGGGTCGTACTGATTAACAAGATGACCAGCATCAACAATAGATTGTCTGCTCTGTTCGTCAAGTAAGCGGCCAAAATTAAGACCAGTTAACGCACCGCTCTGTTGCTGAGATATTTGGGCTAATAGTGGCAGAATAAATTGCGATAATGGTTTCTGACTCGATGACTTTTGCGATCGACCGTAACGCTGACGCTCAACATCTGGCATAAGATGTGATTTTGGGTTAGCAAAGACTAAGCCACACCGTTCGCAGATGTAGAAAGCTCTTTTTTTGTCTTGAACAAAAAAATCAGCACTATGATTACAAAGCGGACATACGTTCATCAAATACAGCATTACCTAAGTATTGACTTAATAAACGATTATATAGCGAATGTGGTTAATTTAAAGTAAGTATTTGAAATGAAGTTGATATTGAGGCTATTTGGGCATAAAAAAAAGCGGCAGTATAAACTGCCGCCTCGTAAAATAGTGCCTAACGCACTTTATTCTGATTCCAAGTATCCGTACTTGCTATGTGACTATCCCGGTCAGATCTTTATTTCTTCTGCTTTCCATGCCGTTTTTAATTGTTATTGGTCATCAATGACGCTTTTTTATATTCTGTTGCCGTCCTGACTACAGCTTCCGTAGATGGTCTTCAATGACGCATCATTATCCTAATTGTCTTCAATGACATTAGTTAACCATCCTTGTTACTTTATACCTTCGAGCGATAAAGCTTCCAGTGGGTGCATCCTCAGCAATAAGCTTTGTTTGCCATTATTTGAATCCTTCAAATAATGCTCTGGGTTATCAGTCACTCTGTTGTGTAAGGCAGTGCTAAATAGCATGTCGACCAATCGGTCTATTCCTTACAAATTCTGCGACCAGTATTTCAAAATGAAATCTCGACTCATATTATTATTATTAGTGAGTGGTCTTAAATTATTATTATTATGAATTATCTTTATTCTTATATCTTAAATGTATCAGTCCGAAACCTGCTTGATGTTATTAGATTTATGTTACAAACAGTTGGGTTTACCTCGGTACGGGGTGTATTTAACGCTAAAAGTGTGAACACTGTCAAGTAATAATCGATGAAGCTTACGTCAACGTCAACTTGGTGGCGTAAAAAAAGGGCTAGAAAGCCCATTTTTTTATTAGTAAATATTCAAGGGTATTAGTGCTTAATACTTGAAATATATTTAGATAATGCTTCGATATCAGCATCAGATAATTTTTTAGCTACATCTTGCATCATGCCATTTAAATCGTTGTGACGAACTCCATCACGAAATTGTGTTAGCTGAATTTTGATATAGTTAGCATGCTGACCACCCACGACAGGGAAGCCTGCAGCAGCTGCGCCTTTGCCTTCAGGACCATGACAGGCAACACATGCTGTAATACCACGAGCGGCGTCACCGCCTTTATACAGTTTTTCACCTGCTGCGGGTACGTCGGCAACATCGGCGACAACTTGTACTTGGCTTGCAAAGAATGCTGAAACATCAGCGATGTCTTCATCACTGAGCCCCATTGCAAAACCGATCATAATTGGGTTCATGCGACCTTCAGCACCACCGGTTTTAGCAGCAAGACGAAATTCGGTTAATTGTTTTTCAAGATAGGCAGGGTGTTGTCCTGCTAATTTAGGATACATATCAATCATGCTATTGCCGTCAGCACCGTGACAGGCAGAACATACGATTGCTTTAGTTTTGCCTGCTTCAGCATTACCTTCAGCCATAACTGATGATGACATAGCGGCGACTACAGACAGCGCAAGAGCTAACTTTTTCATGGCGTTCCAACTTCTAGTTAATTTATTGTCCTGAGCTTACTAGGAAGACCCGCAAGCGTGGTAAAATGTTTTTTCCAAGCGCTCTGATGTAGTTTACGATGCTCGTGAAGAGCTAGATCATTTATGACTACATCACACATATCAGCGTTGCTTGGGTATATAATGTGATCAGGCTAATATTTTACACGAAAATGTGCAAAAGTAAGCAATTGTTAAAAATTTATGGTAATGCGTTTACTAGAAGTAATTTAATTGGAGTTAAGAGTGACAGAATCTCGTATCGATTTCCGTAGGGCTAAGTTTTTAATCAGTGCGCCGGATATTGCGCATTTAGATCAGTATCTTCCTGGGGATATCGGGGTGGAGATTGCGTTCGCTGGGCGCTCTAATGCCGGTAAGTCCAGTGCGCTAAATGCGCTTACTGAACAAAAAAGTTTAGCTCGAACCAGTAAAACGCCAGGTCGAACCCAATTGATCAACGTGTTTCAGCTAGATGATGATCGTCGTTTAGTCGATTTACCTGGCTATGGTTTTGCGCAAGTTCCTTTAGCATTAAAACATAAATGGCAAGAGGCGCTTGGCGAATATCTACAAAAGCGTGCTTGTTTAAGTGGCGTGGTGGTATTGATGGATATCCGTCATCCATTGAAAGATCTCGATATGCAAATGATTGAGTGGGCAGTATTAAGCAACATTCCTGTATTAGCATTGCTAACAAAATCGGATAAATTGACTCAAAGCGTCAAAATGAAAACCGTTAATGATGTGCGTGCAGCCTTAAAAGATTTTGGTGATAAAGTGCAAGTTGAGACACTATCGTCGCTAAAAGGCACCGGTAAGCCCAAAGTGTTGAGCATCTTAAATGATTGGTGTCATCCAGAATGGTTAGCTGAGCAGAAGGCAGAGCAAGCGTCGGAGTCGGAGTTGGCACCAGAGTAGCGGTCGAGTGATATAAAAGATTAGCAAAATTAAGAACCGGCAAATATGTCGGTTTTTTTTCGTCTGAGTTTTCTACGTTGTAACAATGGCGATTTTTAAGCAAAAAAAAACCGATAACCAAACGGCCATCGGTACAAATAAATTAGCTCTTTTGGGGAGAAGCTAAATTCAACAAGACTCAAGTGCCATCAACTCAATTTGATGACTCTCAATAAACCTATAATAACTGTTTTTTAACCAACATTAAAGTATTTACTCTAAATATTTTTAATGATGAAAAAAAATCAAAAAAAAGCCCCAGCAACCTAAGTTGCTGGGGCGCCGAATTTGGCTAGTCACTATCGCTAGTGAAATAAAGGTTTGAAAGATTGAACATCTTAACCTCTGTACCCTACAACGAATATAATAGCTTATTCGCCTTAAAATGAAAAACTGTTTTTCATAAAAAGATATAATAACTGTGACTGCAAACTCAAAATAGTCTTTATTTGCCGCTTAGAACGATGAACTAGTCGGTTATATATCATTAAATTGGTCATTGAGGCATAGGTTGAGTAATAGAGGATGCATAGGTGGTGAGGATATTTATTGCGCTAAGCGTTCATTTCATTTCAGTTCATTTCATTTCATTTCAGTTTAGCCATAGTTACAATGTCCAAATAAAAATACCGCATTCTAATGAATACGGTATTTTTGTTTTAGCTACAGACGTTTATTTTGCAAACATAACCTAAGCCAATGACTAATGGGCTTCATTCCAGTTGTCGCCAATGCCAGCCTCAGCTAATAATGTCACGTCTAATGACGCTGCTTGCGCCATTAAATCGCACACTTTGGTTTTGAGGGTTTCAGCCTGGGCCTCATCCACTTCAAATACTAATTCATCGTGTACTTGCATTATCAGGGTGATTTCACCTTGAGTGTCTTGGTTAATCCACTGGTGAATGGCTATCATGGCTTTTTTGATGATGTCTGCTGCAGTTCCTTGCATCGGAGCGTTAATCGCTGCACGTTCAGCTGCCTGACGACGCATTGCATTACGGTCGTTGATTTCAGGCAAGTATAAACGACGTCCGAATAATGTAGATACATAACCTAGCTCAGCGGCGATGGCTCGGGTTTCTTCCATGTATTTGAGTACACCTGGATAGCGAGCAAAATACGTGTCGATATACTTTTGTGCTTCATTGCGTGGAATATCGAGCTGTTTGGCTAAACCAAACGCAGACATTCCATAAATTAAGCCAAAGTTAACCGCTTTAGCGCGGCGACGTTGCTCGGTGGTGACTTCTTCAAAGTGCACTCCAAAGACTTCCGCTGCGGTAGCTTTATGAATGTCTTTGCCTTCTGCGAATGCGGTTAGCAAGCCTGCATCTTGAGATAAATGAGCCATGATCCGCAGTTCTATTTGTGAATAATCGGCAGCTAAAATTTTACGACCGGCAGGGGCAATAAAGGCTTGGCGAATACGACGGCCTTCTTCAGTACGGATTGGAATATTCTGTAAGTTTGGCTCACTTGATGACAAACGACCGGTTGCAGCATTAGCTTGGTGGTAACTAGTATGCACTCTGCCAGTAGCGGCATTAACCATAAGTGGCAGTTTGTCGGTATAGGTGCTCTTTAATTTGGCTAGGCTACGATGTTCAAGAATAACTTTAGGTAAAGGGTAGTCAAGTGCCAGCTCCACTAATACATCTTCTGCTGTTGATGGCGCACCTTTAGGGGTTTTCTTCTTTATTGGATAACCTAGTTTTTCAAAAAATAGCGTTTGTAGTTGCTTTGGTGAAGCGAGGTTAAATTTTTCTTCGGCAATTTCGTAGGCTTTATTTTCCAAATCATCAAGCTTTTTGGCTAACTCACCACTTTGTTGACTAAGTAGCATTGAATCAATCAATACACCTTGGCGCTCTACATCAGACAATACTTGTATTAAGGGTAATTCTAGCTCATTAAATACACTGGCCAGTTCTGGTTCTTTTTCAAGCCTTGGCCATAGATGTTGATGTAAACGCAGAGTGATATCGGCATCTTCAGCGGCGTATGGCCCAGCAATATCCAAATGAACTTGATTAAACGTCAGTTGCTTTGCGCCTTTGCCAGCGACTTCTTCAAAACTAATATTTTTATGGCCAAGGTATTTTAACGCTAAACCGTCCATGTCGTGACGCGATGCGATTGAATTAAACACATAGGATTCGAGCATGGTGTCAAAGCGTATACCTTTGAGGGTAATGCCTGCGTTGGCTAAAATACTCATATCATACTTGAGATTTTGACCTACTTTTTGCGGTTTATCGCCTTCAAGGATCGGACGCAACTTTTCAAGCGCGCTGGCTTTATCAATTTGCTGCGGCGCATCAAGGTAATCATGTGCTAACGGTAAATAGGCTGCTTTACCTGCTTCGGTAGCAAATGATAAACCGACAAGTTCCGCTTCCATGTAGTTGAGACTTGTGGTTTCGGTATCAATCGCTATCAGTTCGGCGCTATTAAGTTTTTCAATCCATTTATCAAGCGCTTCTATGGTCAGAATCGTTTCATACTCAGCTTCAATGGTTGGCGATACGGTGATTTCTTCTTCGCTATCTTGGCTGATGGTACCGCGGGGTTGCTTATTATCGAGTACTTCCGCTAACCAACGCTTGAATTCCATTTCACCGAAGCATTTAATGAGTTCATCACGGTCTTGAGGCTTAACCGTCATTTGATGCCAGTCTTGTGCTAACTCGACATCGGTTTTAATGGTCGCCAGTTCATATGATAACTTTAACATGTCGGCATTTTCGATGATTTTAGCCGGCATGGTTTTCGAGCCTCTAAAGCCAACTTCAACGACGCTTTGTGGATCGGCTAAAATATTTTCTACACTTCCTACACCAAGCAGCATCGCCAGCGCGGTTTTCTCACCGACGCCAGGTAAACCTGGAATGTTATCGGACTTGTCGCCCATGAGTGCTAAGAAGTCGATTATTCTATCGGGACTGACACCATATTTCGTTTTGACCTCTTCAGGGCCCATAATGGTATCTGTCATGGTATTGATTAACGTGACATGCTCATTCACTAGCTGTGCCATGTCTTTATCGCCGGTACTGATTAATGTTGCCCGGCCTTCTTTACTCGCTTGAAGGGCGATGGTACCGATCACATCGTCGGCTTCCACACCAGAAATGCTGATCAAAGGTAAACCCATTGCGTGAATGATTCTATGTAATGGTTCTATTTGATTACGCAGATCATCGGGCATAGGTGGGCGCTGGGCTTTGTATTCACTGTACATATCGTTGCGGAAAGTTTTGCCTTTAGCATCAAAAACAACAGCGATATGACTAGGACTGTAACGGCTTAATAAACTACGAAGCATGTTAACAACACCGTAAACCGCGCCTGTTGCTTCACCTTTTGAATTGGTTAAATGAGGTGGCGCATAATAAGCGCGATAAAGATAAGATGAGCCATCAACTAAGATGAGCGGGTTATTGGGAATTGTTGGCATAATTAATTTTCGTGTTCAGTATTTTGCGAGACTAATAGGATGACATTATACCCATAGCACCTCAAGATGCTTGTGAGATTGTCAGTTATTTACCCAAGATAGTATCAATAATCGTAACGTTTGACTCGTTGTGTATCCAGTGAGGTTTTTTGGGCAATTTTATAGAGAAAAGCCAACAATCAGCCACGCCAAAAGACTCTCAGCCTGTGGATAAGTCTGTGAGTGAATTAATCAACGTTGCTGGATAGATTTTCTTACGGCTTGAAATGAAATCAGTAACTAGTTGAGTTATATGTTCTTTTTTATTTTTTGTGAGCTAAATATTATTTCTAATAAATATTACTAATTTGTGGACTTTTTTATTGATGTCAGTTAAGTCACAATCGAATTCAGTGATGTTTTATGACTAAAAAAAAGGCATCTAGCAAATTCGACGTTCTAAGTTAGCACGATTTTTAATCAGATCAATCGTTTTGTTGGTTTTTTGTTGTAAATTTTACATTATCAATTAAAAGTTGAAGGAAGATGTCATGAAAAAGATTGCTGTTTTACTGAGTGGCTGTGGTGTATTTGATGGAACTGAAATTCACGAGGCTGTATTAACCCTACTGGCGATTACGCGAGCGGGTGCTCAATATCAATGCTTTGCTCCAGATATTACCCAAATGCATGTGGTGAATCATTTAACCGGTGAGGTCAACACCGACGAAACCCGTAATGTATTAGTTGAGTCTGCACGGATCGCTCGTGGGGAAGTGCTTAATGCCAGTACATTAGAGGTAAGTCAATTTGATGGTTTGGTGATCCCTGGTGGTTTTGGTGCGGCTAAAAACTTATCCAATTTTGCAACCACAGGCAGTAATTGCCATATTCAGCCAATTGTAGAAAACTTTATTCGTGAGTTTGCGTTAGCGCATAAACCTGTCGGTTTTGTGTGTATTTCACCGGTGATGATCCCTCATATTTACGGCGCAGGCGCTATAGGCACAATTGGAACCGATTCTGAGACGGCTCATGCATTTACTGAAATGGGCGGTAAGCATAAAAATGTGCAAGTTGAAGATATTGTCGTTGATGAAGTCAATAAAATCGTCAGTACACCTGCGTATATGCTAGCAACGTCAATTTTAGAGGCACATATTGGCATTGAGAAGTTGGTTAATAAAGTACTCGAAATGGCTTAGCGATTTGGGCTGAGATGCATTGTGAATATGAGCGGATTAATGATAAAAAGAGTGCCACCTAAAGTGGCATTTTTATTTATAGTTAGCTGGTTTTAGTGGTAGGTGAGGTTCTACTATCAAATAATGCTTGGGCTAATCCAACACAAAGCCCTGCAATGTGGGCGCCATTCGCAATTGGCATGCCTAACACATCAGTAAAGCCGAGAACCAACCAAACGAGCATAAATCCCATATAAGATTGCGGCAAACTAATACCGCAGCTAGGTTTACGAATACCCATTAGCCAAGTGTAACCTACCACAGCGTATACGACGCCAGACAAGCCACCAAAATTAGGCCCTGTCATGTAAAACTGCACAATATTAGGCAAAGTGCCCGCGACAACTAATAAAAACAGTAACGGTCTAGTCCCCAAATTGGTTTCAATTTTACCGCCTAAGTACCACCACCACAGCAAATTAAAGATAATATGCATAGCAGAAAAGTGCATTAAACTTGGGGTGAATACGCGCCACACTTGGTTTACATCACTGTCTGCAACGGCGCTAAAAAAAGATAACTTAGTGAAGATGGCATCGGCAAAACCAAGGTTCATGCCCGCGAAAATGGCAACACAAGCAAAAAAGCACACTAATGTCAGTGGGCCTGCGCCTGTCATAAACTGTTGAATTAAGCCTTTAGTTCCTGGGCCATAGTCAAATTTGGTATCTGTTGCACCGTTGTCCCAAGAGGCTTGCAAGTATTTACTATCGTATGGATTTTTAGCAAACTCAATTAACTCGGCGCGAGCTTGGTTTTCGTCGGCGGGGTTAGTGATTATTAGGCCAACACCCTGAGAATGAGTCACTGCATGGCATTGAATATTTAACCCTTTGAGGTGGTCAATAAATGCTTGTGCTGCACGCGCATTAGGTAGTTGGCCGATTTCTATCATGCGTGAGCCAAGCTCCAGGCACTATAACCACCATCTAAACTGTAGATGTCGTCAAAACCTTGTTCGTTTAAATAACTGGCTGCGCTTTGGCTGCTCATTCCATGGTAGCAGACAACAACTACCGGCTTGTCCATATCAGCACCACCAATGAAGTCAGCTAGGTTTTCGTTGCTTAAATGGGTCGCACCTTCAATATGGCCAGCAGCAAAACTCGCTGCGTCGCGAATATCAACAACTTGTATGTCGTTAGATTCAGTCGACATATGGATAAGCTCATTGATAGACAAATGTTTAAAACCAGACATGATATTACCTATAAAAATGTACAAATAGCGATGTGCTTAGCGCCAGTTTGCAACAAGGGGTTGTATAAATACAACCCCTTGTTGGTGTACTGACTCATTAAGCCACAATACTGAGACAGTAAAGCTTAATCCCAGTTCAATATAACTTTACCTGACTGACCTGAACGCATTGCATCGAAGCCTTTCTGGAAATCATCAATACTAAAGTGATGAGTAATGATGGGTGACAAGTCTAAGCCAGATTGGATTAAGCTTGCCATTTTGTACCAAGTTTCGAACATTTCACGGCCATAAATACCTTTGATGATCAACCCTTTAAAAATGATTTTGCTCCAATCAATGGCCATTTCGCCACCAGGAATACCTAACATGGCAATTTTACCACCGTGGTTCATGGTGTCTAACATCGCGTGGAATGCCGATGGTACGCCTGACATTTCTAAACCGACGTCGAAGCCTTCTGTCATGCCAAGTTCTTTCATAACATCTTTAAGGTTTTCTGTTGCGACGTTAACCGCGCGAGTCGCACCCATTTTTCGGGCAAGATCAAGTCGGTATTCATTTACATCAGTAATCACAACATGACGAGCGCCGACGTGTTTACAAACCGCAGCAGCCATAATACCAATAGGACCCGCACCGGTAATCAACACATCTTCGCCGACTAAATCAAACGATAATGCAGTATGTACAGCATTACCAAATGGATCGAATATAGCCGCTAAATCATCTGGAATATCCGCAGGGATTTTGAATGCGTTAAACGCTGGTAACACTAAATATTCGGCAAACGCACCGTCACGATTCACACCAACGCCTGAAGTGTTACGGCATAAGTGGGTACGACCAGCACGACAGTTACGACAATAACCACAAGTGATGTGACCTTCTCCTGATACACGATCGCCAATACTAAACCCACGTACTTCCTGGCCAACATCGACCACTTCGCCGACATATTCATGGCCGGCAATCATCGGAACTGGAATGGTTTTTTGTGACCATTCATCCCAGTTGTAGATATGCACGTCAGTACCACAAATCGCTGTTTTACGAATTTTAATTAGCAGGTCGTTGTGACCCATTTCTGGTTTTGGTGCATCGACCATCCAGATGCCTTCTTCAGGCTTTAACTTACTTAATGCTTTCATGTTGATGACCTATTTTTAGTCTGAGCTATCGTTAACCACTGTTACGCGATGCTGTTATTAATCTATGCTTCTATTAACCTATGCTTTTATTAGTCAAGTTAGCTTAGATAATGCCCATATCTTTACCAATACGGGTAAAGGCACCGATAGCATGATCAAGTTGCTCGCGAGTGTGCGCAGCAGACATTTGGGTACGAATACGCGCTTGGCCTTTTGGTACCACTGGGAATGAAAAGCCAACTACGTAAATATGCTCTTGTAATAAACGGTTAGCAAAGTCGCCGGCCAATTTAGCATCGCCAATCATGACTGGAATAATGGCATGGTCTGCACCACCTAAGGTGAACCCAACCGCAGACATTTGCTCACGGAAATAACGACTGTTTTCCCATACTGCTTCACGCAAGTCTTGACCTGTTTTTAGCATTTCAAGCACCCGGATAGACGCACTAACAATAGAAGGCGCTAATGAGTTTGAAAATAGGTAAGGGCGAGAGCGTTGACGTAACCACTCAACGACTTCTTTTTTCGCTGCAGTAAAACCACCCGATGCGCCGCCTAATGCTTTACCTAAGGTACCGGTAATAATGTCGACACGATCCATGACATTACAGTAATCATGGGTTCCACGACCATTTTGACCGATAAAGCCTACTGCATGAGAGTCATCGACCATCACCAATGCGCCGTACTTATCTGCGAGATCACACACACCTTGAAGGTTAGCGATTACGCCGTCCATTGAGAACACACCGTCAGTGGCGATCAAAATGTTGCGTGCACCAGCAGCTTGAGCTGCAATGAGCTGAGTTTCTAAGTCGGCCATGTCATTGTTGGCATAACGGAAACGTTTAGCTTTACATAAACGCACACCATCAATAATTGAAGCATGGTTTAGCGCGTCGGACACAATAGCGTCCTCGGCATCTAATAAGGTTTCAAAAAGACCCGCATTAGCGTCGAAGCAAGACGAGTACAAAATGGTGTCTTCCATACCTAAAAAAGCACTTAGGCTAGCTTCTAATTGCTTATGAATGTCTTGAGTACCACAAATGAATCGTACCGATGCCATACCAAAACCGTGACTGTCTAAACCGGCTTTTGCGGCTTTGATAAGTTCAGGATGATTGGCTAAACCTAAATAGTTATTGGCGCAGAAGTTAATCACTTCTTCACTGTTAACTTGAATAGCTGTTTGCTGAGCGGAAGCAATGACGCGCTCACTTTTGTATAAACCATCGGCTTTTACATCGACAATTTGCTGATTAATTCGGTCGTAAAAAGAGGTAGATGCCACCTGTGTTCTCCTAAATATGGTTATTATGCTTATCCAAATCACGCAGTAAAACACCGCGATAAATGACAGGGTGTTTTGGAGTTATTGGCATTCTAACCTTTATTTTTGCCGCTCTACAGCGTTTTTTTTAGTCGTCAGACCAACATGAGTTAGATTAGGGGTATTGACTTATTCACATTAAAAAAACTAATCATTAACATGGTTGGTGACTGGATATGAAAGGCGGGTGATAACCCTAAGTTAATCCGCTAATAACCGATTCAATTGTAGTTGGTTATTGGCGGATTGGAAATTCTGTAATCGATGCGAGGTAAACGAAATACTTAGCTTATGTTTGCGCGACGCTATGGCGTTCTTGGCTGGCTATGTCTAAGTAGTGTTGCTCTAAACGACAAAATGTTGCGCTTGAAGTGGGAGTAGAGTAAGCCTGAAAAATCATCAAGACTCTTAATAGTCCATCGTATAGCGTGGCTTTAGTGATGGTTGATGTACTCGATTGAGTTAATTGGTAGCTAATCCAGAAACTGACCATCATTTTAATGGTGTCGGCAAGCGCGGTTACTTTATTATCATCGACGTCTAGGAAACCGTCTTTTTTGAGTTTGCGCAGTACATCACTTGAGCGAGTCAGTACTTGTTGTTGAGCATGTAAGTAGCGTTTCTTTAGCGCATCATCACGGCTTAAAATATCGGCTAAGTTGGCATACATAAACCTAAACTGCCATAAGGTATAGAACATGGCATCAAAATAACCCATTAATAATTCAATCGTAATAGGCACATCATCATAAGGCTTAAAGCCTGACTCTAAATGACTTTCATATAGACTGAAAATTGAATTAATAATGTCTTCCTTATTGCGAAAGTGGTAGTACAAATTGCCCGGACTAATGCCTAAATGCGCTGCAATATGGTTGGTGGTAATACTACGCTCACCGTGTTCATTGAATAGTTCTAAGCTGGCAAAAATGATTTTATCGCGGGTTTTCATGTGATTTCCATATTCATTATTGGCTTATTGTCGCTCAAATAATTCGTTAAGCCGACTTAATATGAGTATGTTAACATTGTGCTTATCTGACAAGCAAAAATCGATGACCCATCTTACATGAACCGTATTGTTTATTCTTTGTTCCTATATTTGTTGTTTCCGCTGGTGATTCTTTATTTAGCATTTCGTGCCATAAAAAGTGTCGACTATCGTAGCCGTTGGTCTGAACGTTTCGGTTTTGCTAAGTTAACCAAAACGGATGTGTTGATCCACAGTGTGTCGATGGGAGAAACGTTAGCGGCGATTCCGTTGATTAAGCAGCTGATGACTGCGCACCCAGATTATGCTTTTACCGTTACTACAACCAGCCCAACAGGGTCTGCTGAAGTGACTAAAGCATTTGGCGATACGGTACAGCATTGCTATTTACCGTTTGATTTTTCATATGCTATAAAACGTTTTTTACGCCAACTGCAACCCAAAGTGTGCATTATCATGGAGACTGAGCTGTGGCCAAACTTGGTCCACTTTGCAGAGCAGCAACAAGTGATTCTGATTTTAGCCAATGCACGCTTGTCGCAAAAGTCCGCTAATAAATACGCTAAAAAGCGCCGTTTGGCTGTGCCGATGTTAAACAAACTCAACTTGATTACCGTACAAACTAAAGCTGAAGCAGAACGATTTATTACCCTAGGAGTGGCAACTCAGCGCATACATGTGTGCGGCAGTTTAAAGTTTGATCTCACTATTGATCCCATCAAAAAACAACAAGCTAATACGCTTCGTGCCCAATGGGATCGGGTTAATTCACCTATTTGGGTTGCAGGGAGTGTTCACCCCGGTGAGTTTGAGGCCATTTTAAGCGCCCATAAACAGCTTCTAGCTTGTTTCCCTAATGCATTATTGATTATGGCGCCCCGACATCCTGAGCAATTTAATTTAGCCGCTATTACCATTACCCAATCTGGATTGGTGTTAGCTAGACGCAGTATGAATGATGAGGTTAACAGCCAGACTCAAGTATTACTTGGTGACACTATGGGGGAGTTAGTCATGCTATATGGTACAGCGGATCAGGCATTTGTTGGCGGGACATTGATTAATAACGGTGGTCATAATCCGCTTGAACCTGCGGCCATGGGCCTACCTGTGTATGTCGGTCCCAATCATTGGGATTTTGCTGAAATAACCCAGTTACTTGCCGATGCTGGCGCATTGACCTGTATTAGCTCAGCGGATGAATTGGCGCAAGAATTACAAAATAAGTTTACCGATAGCCATATGTATCAATCCGCGTCCTTTGCAGGCTTGGCGGTCGTTGAGCAAAATCGGGGCGCACTTTTAAAGCAATTCACCCTCATTAATGAGCTTGTCGTTTAACATTTTGCTGCCAGCCATCTGAACAAAAACGTATAAAAATAGACGCAAGTTAGCGTCTATTTTTATTACTACTCCATACCAGAGTTAGCTTTAGATTAGGTTTATGCTTTGATAACCGGCAAGTAATTGCTGCCAATGCTGTTGACTAAATTGCAGCGTAGTCAGTTTAGCGTGCTCTTTGTTAAAAGAACGTAGCAAGCGGTCTAAATTGGCCTGTTGCCATGTAGGCTGTGGTGTGCGTAATTCACCTCTATCAAAGTCAATTAAATAGAATTTTCCGTGTGCCAGTAAGATGTTTTTGGCATTTAAATCGGCGTGATATACCCCACGTTGATGAAATTTGGCAATGGTTTCGCCTAGTAAATACCATTGCGATTCTGTCATTGGGTTATGGCTTAAGTAAGCCACTAAATCATTTGCACCAGCAACATGTTCAATAATAATATCGGCTCGATACCATAAACCAAAACGTTCAACATTCGCTGCAATAGGGCGTGGAACCGCAAATCCTTCTTGATACAAAACTTCAAGAATCGCTAACTCTGCCACAGCACGGGTTCGTTGTAGGCCGGTATAGAAGTAGGCATCACGGCTGAATTTTTCCATCATTCCACCGCGCCAATAATGGCGTAACACCCATGTTTGCGGGCTGTCCGAGTTTTCGGTTTTGACAAACCATGTGGTGTAACGGCCTTTGGACTGACCCACCACTGCATTTTTTTCTCGCCAACCATCAACCGCGAAGTCTTGCGGTGCTAAGTGTTGGGCAGTGGTTTCACACCATGCAATATGGCCAAGTTGGGTGTTTTTTATTTGCATCTAATTATCAATAGCATTGGTTAGATTGTGGATCGAAATAACATTATACCTTAAGATCACTAACTTGCCTTCACCGCCTTAATTCTTCACTCAAGCATATTGGATAATCAATGAAAGCTGACTTTAGTGCGATACGTTCATTATGTTTACTGCGTTTGTCTGCCATTGGTGATGTTTGCCACGCAGTAGCAATGGTGCAGGCTATTCAAAAACAGTATCCAGACCTGAGTATTACGTGGATTATTGGTAAGGTTGAATATCAATTACTCAAGCATTTGCCTGGGATCCAGTTTGTTATTTTCGACAAGTCCAAGGGCTGGCGTAGCTATATTCAGTTACGTCGTGATTTACAAGGCCAACGTTTTGATGTGCTGCTACATATGCAAGTTGCACTTCGTGCGACCATAGCCTCATTAATGATCAAGGCGCGAATTCGAGTCGGATTTGATAAGGCCAGAGCCAAAGAAGGCCAGTGGTTGGTGACCAATCACGCCGTTGAGCCATTGACGACACCGCATGTGTTAGACGGTTTTATGGGCTTTGCTAAAGCCATTGGTGTAGAAGACTTAACGCCAAGCTGGAATATTCCTGTACCACAAGCCGATACCGACTTTGCCAAACAACTGGTGGGCGATGATAAAGTCATGGTGATTTGCGCAGCAGCCAGTAAGGCCGAACGCAACTGGCTGCCAGAGCGTTACGCTGCCGTTGCTGATTATGCTATTACGCAGGGATTCAGAGTAATGTTGTGCGGCGGCCCAACCGCGTTAGAAAAAAATCTAGCGGATGTGATTCAATCTCATAGCCAACAGCCATTGGAGAACCAAGTAGGTAAGACATCTTTGACTCAGCTGCTTGCAGTGTTAAAACAAGCCAAGCTAGTGCTAGCACCCGATACCGGACCTTTGCATATGGCTGTTACTCAAGGTACGCCAGTGATTGGTCTATATGCTCACTCAAACCCAGGGCGAACTGGACCTTACCTTTATCGCCAGTACACTGTCAGTGTTTACCCACAAGTGATAGCCAAGCAATTTGATGCACCTGTTAAATGGGGCACGCGTGCTAAAGGTGAGCATTTAATGGTGATGATAGAAGTTGATCAGGTAAAGGCTCAGTTTGATCAATTCATTAAGCAGTAAAAAGCTCGCCTTGAAGCGAGCTGTCATTATCTGAATTAGGATTTAATATTTATACTTGCCACGGAATAAACCAAATATCGCACTCAAAAGTGCTACAGGTAACTTTGTTTTTCGATGTTGTTTGAGTATGTACCAATTCCAAGCTTGTTTTTTATACTCAAGAATTTGTTCATTTGTTAATGTATCGTTGAACATATCGCAGAAATCGATGATGTATTTCAATTCTCTCATCGGGATATCTTGGCGGTAACCTCTACCTGAATAATGAATGAAATCTGCTTTTTGATAATCATCATGTCCTAAAAGCTGCATACGATTAAAGTTAGCTTCCACACCTATGCTTTTTATATTATCTCTCCTGATGAGATAGTTAATATAGGTTTGGTCGTAAAATTTAACGTTGTTACAAATGGCCTGCATTTCTTCAATATTGGCTTTATCAAATAGTCCGGTTTCTTTAGATAGCAAAAACATCCCAGAGTTGTAATAAACTATTTTATTGTCTTCTTTTGGCCAGTCGACCTCGCCTAAGATATTATTAATTTGCACCGCTTGCTCACCGCGATCGCGATGAGCCCCTTCATTGAACATATAAACCGTATCAAGGTCAGAATAGAGTTCAAATATATCTCGCGCCCATGGCGTCACGATAATATCTGCATCTAGATACAGTACTCGATCATATTCTTTGAGTATCTCTGAAATATATAGCTTTTCAGACCATGCCGGGCTGGCATCAAATTTAGGGTTACTGACATGAATTTTATAATGCAGTTGATCTGAAACGATGACATCAGCCCCAATTCTTTTACCATAAGCTTTAAAGCTGGCAATGGCAGCGCGATACATTGGGTTATCGCCAATAGCGAGTGTAAAAATAGCCTTCTTCATCCGTTCACCTTGCGTATATTTATGTATTGGGTGTTAAGTCTTTAACCGAGAGAGTTCATTTTTTTATATTGTTGGAATACTCGGTCAACGCTGATGTCTTCAATGTGGCCTCTACCTTCTGTTGCATACATGACATGCGATACCTCACTTTCTGGTGGTGCCCAATAAGGCTTTTTCTCACGCATCATTGCTAATAAAGGGCGTTGAGCTGCAAAAGCAAAGTGCAATATTGCCGTATCGACTGTTACCACAAAATCAGAGTGTGCAATGAGTGATGGTAGTTCAAAAAAATGTTCGTTAACGGTGAAAACAGCCGTTTGCGTATTTGTTCGAGCCGTAAATTTTTCAGTTTCAATACTAACAGAGTCAAAGTTTTCTTGAGTGACATTAATAATGAAACGTTGGCTAGAATCAATTGCCGATATTTTTTCAATGAGGGAGAATAATTGTGATAATTTCCAATCTTTTTTCTCATTGGTTGATAAGTGATTTAAAAATATGAGTTTCCCTTGTTTTTCTGGGTCACTAAATTTGGAGTTTAACCACGACTGAGTAATGGGTTCAATTGCGTCCGGGGTCTTTAACGTCGGCATTAATTGCTCGGAAGTTAAGGTAAGCCCCAAAACTTCACTAAATATCATATTGTATCTGTCAGTAATGTGGTGCGACTTAGGTAAGTTACTCTCATCTAAAATAAAAGTATGGTCTGAATGGCGAAAAAATATCTTGTTTAACCATCCAAATGAAGCACTTTTAGGGATACTCGACACGATAAACGCTTTGTCGTTTATGCTGCGAGCGATTTGTGAATATTGTCGACTTTTACTGACAGAATGACAAAAAATAATGTCATACTTACGCAATTTGGCTTGCTCCACATGGCTTTGCATTGCTAATTTTGAATCAGTGCAGCCGTAAGTGAGCTTAAAGGCACCCTCTGTATCCATCCATTGTTGCAAAATTTTGCTTCTAGATAAGCGCCAGCTATCACTATTACAACGAATATCATCTAACCATATGTCGATTTCAATATGAGAATATTGCTTTTTTAAAGCGATAAGAAAGGTTTTTAAGTAAAGAAAGTCACCTAACGCAACTGGCGAAATAAACAGTAAGCGTTGACATGTTTGCAATTGCTTTATAGACACTATTGGCATATGAATAGACAGCTTTGTTGATAGTTATACTTGAAATAATACCTTGAAAAGAGGGCTTTTTGAATCAATACCTTGAGAAAAGCTAATAGATGTATTGATTTCATTTGATATCAGATTGGTCGGTTGAGAGGATTAGATGTAAATTGAGGCGTGTTATCATTTATACTAGTGCTCTTTGCAAATTCTGATGCGGAATTATTAATAGGAATTGACTTGCGATGATTTGTTTTGATGTTTTACATCCCTATTATTTACCACAATACTTTCCTGTCGCTGCAGAGCTACAGAAGCGTTCGGTTCCTGTGACATATGTTATCTACAAGAGTGTTGATCAGCAGTCGGTATTGGAAGCGCTTGTAAGTAAGCATCAGCTAAATGTTGTCTGGGTTAATGATGAATCAGAAGCGCTTGAATTTTATTTGTTGAACAAGCCTCAATGGGTTGTGTTCGGTAATGCATTTGCTTCAGCGTCACGATTAAAAGGGATCAGTCAGACTGCCTTGATGCAGCATGGTGTCGGGCCAAAGTCGGTATATTATACTGTTTCAAAAGGCGATATTGAAGTTCGCTTTGTGGAAGGGCAATATCGTTTAAAGCGATTACAGGAGATGTTTCCTGAAAAAGTGTTCATTGATACTGGTTATGCCAAGCTAGATCCAATTATCCAAGGAGATGAACAGGGTTTAGACTTAGCTTCTTTAGGATTAGATACTAATAAAAAAACCTTGTTATATGCGCCAACATTTTATCCAAGCAGCATTGAAGAAATGGCTAAAAATTGGCCATCTCAATTTTCTGAATATAATATATTGCTCAAACCACATTATTTTTCATTGAGTAAATCAAATTATAAAAAACAAAAAGCGCTGCTAACTCACTGGGCTAGTTTCGACAATGTTTATTTAGCGCCTGCTGAAGAAGCAAATTTATTACCTTTCATGGTCTCTGCTGATGTATTAATTAGCGATGCTTCATCTGCCTTATTTGAATTTGCCGCATTAAATAAACCTGTTGTATGGTGTGATTTTTATCACTTACGTTGGTCTTATCGTGGGATTTTTAAATTCAGGTTTAAGAATCGTGTCGATCAAGATTTATACCGCTACGCAGACATTGCTGCGCACGCCAGAACATATAAAGAATTAAAGCAAGTTGTTGATCAACAGATAGCACATCCAGAGTTGTTTGCGCCTCAACGGACGCAATATACGGCAGAGCTAGTGGGTGTTGTTGATGGCCTTTGTAGCCAACGAATTACTGACTATTTATTAGAATAAGGATTTAGATGAACATTATTACATTCGGTACTTTTGACATGTTTCATATTGGTCATTTAAATATTTTAGAAAGAGCGAAAGAGTTAGGCGGTAAGTTGGTTGTTGGGGTGTCATCTGATGCTCTTAATTTTAGTAAAAAACAACGAAACCCTATTTGCGATGAAATCGATCGAATGAGAATTGTCGCGGCTCTATCCTGTGTAGATCAAGTTTTTCTTGAAGAGTCATTAGAGCTTAAAGCCGAGTACATTCAAAAGTATCAAGCTGATTACTTAGTGATGGGGGATGATTGGGAGGGACGTTTTGATCATCTATCTCATCTATGTAAAGTGGTGTATTTACCAAGAACCCCTGCGATTTCAACAACAATGTTAATTGAGATCGTTAAAGAAATTAGATAGTGAGTTCATCATTTCTATGAAACAGAAACATGCTATGGATAAAAAACGCCATAGCATGTTGCTGTTAAGCTAGTTTTCGCTTCGTAAGAGCTATAAACCGTTATTGACCAATAAAATGTTGGGTTTTAAGCCAATCTAAATATTCAGGTACAGCTTGCTCAACCGTTTTAAACTCAGCTTGATAACCAGCCGCTCTTAATTGAGTTAAATCGGCTTGGGTATAACTCTGATAAGCGCCTTTCAATTTGTCTGGGAAAGGAATGTATTCAATGTGCCCTTTACCATGATAAGCAATCACAGCATTGGCAACATCATTAAAGCTTTGCGCTTGGCCAGTTCCACAGTTATATATGCCCGATACAGATGGGTTCTGCCATAGCCATAAATTGACGTTAACCACATCTTCGACAAACACAAAATCACGAAGTTGCTGACCATTTTCATAACCATCAACACCTTCAAACAAACGACACACACCATTAGCGTTAATTTGATTGTTAAAGTGGAAAGCCACACTGGCCATGCCACCTTTGTGTTGTTCACGTGGACCATAGACGTTGAAATAACGTAATCCTGCCACTTGGCCAGTGAGCTTTTGCTGTCTTACATATTGATCAAATAAGAACTTAGAGTAAGCGTAGACATTGAGCGGTTTTTCGAGTTCGCGTTGCTCAATAAACTTTTCGCTGCCACCATAGACAGATGCAGAAGAAGCATAAATAAATTGGCAGTTATTAGCTTGGCTGTAATGCAATAATGTTTTTGAATACTCATAGTTATTGGCCATCATAAACTTGCCATCCCACTCGGTGGTCGATGAGCAAGCGCCTTGATGGAAAATGACTTCAAGTTTGTTATCAAAATCGCCCGCTTTGATTTGCTTGATGAAATCATCTTTATCAAGATAATCAGCAATTTCACAATCGGCTAAATTGAACATCTGGGTGCCGTCAGTTAAGTCGTCTACCGCAATAATGTCATTTCGGCCCATGGCATTAAGTTGTTTTACTAAATTACTACCAATAAACCCGGCTGCGCCTGTCACAACTATCATATTCGTATTTCCATTATTGTTGCTCGCGATGAGCTAATTTAACACACTGCGACAATCTAAGATTGTTTGTTCAAAAAGTCGGCTATTTCATTCGATACCTGATCAAAATTGATTAATGCCATATTACGACCCGTTCTTTTTCCTACGGGAGGCGTATAAGCAAATCGTTTGCTTGGTTCAGATAATGTTCCCCATCTAATATGAGGTGTTGAGCGTCTTCCTGCGTAAAATCCAACAGTAGGCACATTATGTAAGCCCGCGATATGCAGAGGCCCTGTTGAGCCGGCAATAAACATGTCTGCAGCTACCAATGATTCGGAAAAATCAATCAAACGGTCTAACGGCTTAGCCAGCGATATTTTAATTGAGGTATTGGCCAGTAACGTTTGAATTTCTTTTGCTAGCTCCAGTTCACTTCCGTTAAATGTTAAAATAAAATGGCATGCTGATTGAGTTTGTTGATCAACATTTATCATTAACTGAACTAGCTTTTCTACAGGTACGCAACCAGAAGAGCCACCGGTACCTGGATGAATAAAAATTAGCTTTTCGTTGGTTAACTTTTGGTAGTGTTGTTGCCAATATTCTTTGCGATCACTCATATCCCAAAATCTATCAGGTAGTTTAGGAATGGCATAACCGTGGTGAGTTAAGAAGTGCTCTACAAGCATACACGCACCTCGCCAGCAGCCTTCACTGTTTAAGTATTCATTGCTTGCTCGATGTTTATATAAATATTGATACCAATTATGTTTAGGTACTAATTTATATGGAATATTGCTTTTGCTAAGAATTTTATAAATTCGAAATTCTGACAACAGAATGATTACAGCATCGTAATGTTGCTTCGCAATTTGCTCAGCAATGTCTGTATCATCTTTTGAGTCGATAATAGTGTTGTCTACATATGGACAGGCTTCAGCAAAGGACTTAACAACCGGTGCGACAAATACATCAATAGTCGCTTCGGGCATTGCTTTTCTGAGTAAATAAAGTGCTGGCCATGTCAGTACAAAATCGCCAATTTTATCGTGTTTGATGACTAAGATTTTTTTCATATGACTGTCTGAAAGATAAAATATTAACTTAATTCCATCAGATGATGGGGCTTATTGTATTGTGACTTTTAACGATTCTCTCAACGGCCATGATGATTGGCGCAAGAGCTGTCACAGAGTATATCAACTCAAGACCGTTTGTTCATCGTTTGCATGCGGAATTGTATCAAGGGTTAACAAATATCGGTTGCTATTGTTAACTAATCTAGCCATTGTGATGAATTTTTTGACAACAAGCTAAAGCCAGAATATTAATGATATACTCCCAAACCTCTCACTGTAAAAATGGTGAAATGCATGTGAGTGCAAGGACGCAAAACAACCACGGTTTTCTTAAGGGTTGTTTTCAATTTATTCAATGGATTAAATCAAATGTCACTAGTAAAAGTAACCTAACGGTAGCATCAACCATTTTATTCAGCAGATGTCGCCATTACTGAATATTCTAGGGTTAAATATCAGTAGTTGAACATGATTAAATTGGGTGTTTGGGTTAGTAATATATGAAATGTAAAGTTTTTCTCATTAATTTAGATAACAGTACTGAACGATTTACGTTCATGGATGAGCAGCTAAAACAATTAGGTATCGAATACCAACGTATTTCCGCCGTATACGGTAAGGATTTGCACGATATCGATATTGCGAAAGTGTATGATCCGCAAACAAACCTTCAAAAATACGACAAAAAGCTTAATTTGGGTGAAATTGGCTGCTACCTAAGCCATGTCCAATGTTGGCAAATGATTATTGAACAACAGTTAGATTACGCTTTAATTCTTGAGGATGACTCTATCCTAGATCCTGCGTTAATGACGGTGATACAACACATTAATAATCTTTCTGCTGATTGGGATTACATTAAATTGTGTCACGGGCGTAAGCCCAAAGGTATTGTAAAATCGATTGTGCTTGATGAGCGCTTTAGTTTATCCACATGTTTAAAGTTACCAGCTTCAACCCGCGGCCAATGCGTGTCATTTGCTGGAGCACAAAAATTATTAGCAACGGCATACCCTATTGCCCGTCCTGTTGATATTGATATTCAATTTTGGTTCGAAAAACAATTACGTTGCTTTGTTGTAAGACCTTTTCCTGTGATTGGAACCGATTTAGACAGTGATATTAATCGACAAGGTAGACGTACTCATGTTGAACGTCATCATTTATTGCGTATTTGGCAAAAAGTGAAGTTCGAGCTGAAATTGTTGAAACATAAACAACATCTGCCATCACTTCCCAAAATACAAAAATAGTCATGTCGCCATGTGATATTAACCCATACCTAAACCAAATGGTGATTCATTCTGGTGATAAAAGTCGCTAAACTAGCGGCTACAAATGATGTAAAGGCGAAATATTATGCACAGAAGAGCAATTTATCCAGGTACTTTTGACCCTGTAACTAACGGTCATGCCGATTTAATCGAACGTGCAGCCCGCTTATTCAAGCATGTGATTATTGGTATAGCGTCAAATCCTTCTAAGCAGCCTCGTTTCTCTCTCGAAGAACGTGTCGCTCAAGTTAACTTAGTGACAGCACATTTAAAAAATGTCGAAGTTGTCGGCTTTACTGGGTTGTTGGTTGATTTCGCTAAAGAGCAACATGCGAGTGTGTTGATCCGTGGGCTTCGTGCGGTATCTGATTTCGAATACGAGTTTCAGTTGGCAAATATGAATCGCCGTTTAAGCCCTGATCTTGAAAGTGTGTTTTTAACCCCAGCGGAAGAAAACTCATTTATTTCTTCTACGTTAGTAAAAGAAGTGGCATTACATGGGGGTGATGTGAGTCAATTTGTTCATCCACAGATCGCAGCTGCATTAAAGCTGAAAGTAGCACAAATTCAATTAGATAAAGAAGGTAAGTAATTTCATGATAAAAGGATTTAAGTCAACTAAGGTTGCTGCCGCACTTGGATTAAGCGCGATGATGCTCTATAGCAGTGCTCAAGCTGCACCATGGGTCGATACTTCTGATATCTATGTGCGTGCAGATATTCAAGCCTTAGCTGATGCCGGAGTGATTAGTGCACCTATTAATACATTTCCATTGATGTGGTCTGGTATTGGAACTGATTTAGCTCAAGCTGAACCTGCTTTGTTAACGCCAGATTTGGTGGATGCATTTGCACGAGTTAATTTTTACTACCAAAATGCTGTAGGGAATCGTGGTAACACCAGTATAAAAGTAGCAGCAGCATCTGATGAGGCGCGTTTTCAACATTTTGGCTCTGATTATCGTGAAAAGGGCCAGTTACAAGGCTCACACGAATACACTGGAGAGCGATTTTCTTATAAGATTTCTGCATCGGCAAATTATAACCCTGCGGACGACGAAGAAATCCGTTTAGATGATTCTTATATTGCGGTGGTGCTAGGCAATTGGATTGTCACTGCCGGCAGCGTCGGCCAATGGTGGGGACCTGGATTTGACTCATCCCTTCATAAATCAAATAATGCTCGTCCAATGCCGTCTTTAATGATCAGTCGTAATAATTCACAAGCATTTGAAACGCCTTGGCTGTCATGGATAGGCGATTGGAGTTTAACTGGTGGCGTGAGTGTGACCGAAGAAGATCGTTATGCTCCACATACCCTATTATGGAATCTTCGTGGGGTAATTAAGCCATTTAGGCAGTTAGAAATTGGTTTGTCTTGGACTACACAGTTTTGCGGTGAAGGCCAAGAATGTAGCTTCAATACCGCGGTTAAATCCATTACTGGTCAGCGTGATTGTCGAGCAGATAATGTCGATGAATTTGGTTGTTCAAACTATGGTAACCAGATGGCGGGCTTTGATGTCCGTTATGCAGATACCTGGTTTGATGTGCCTGTTGGTTTGTACTTAGAACGCACCTGCGAAGATTCAAAAGGTGATCCATGGCAAATCGTTGATTGCGGTAAAATGGTTGGTGCAGACACACGCTTTAATATTGCCAAACAACAATATAAATTATTTATCGAGTACACCGATACTATGGTGTATTGCGGTGAAGACAAAGATCAATTTAACTGTTTTTATGAGCATTCAACATACCAAAGTGGCTCACGTTATTATGGTCGTGCTTTTGGAAGCACCTACGACAGTGACGCTAATGTGTATGTTTTAGGGTTAATAGGCCAATTTGATAATAGTCATGGGTTTACTACGTTACTACGATATGCTCAGCTTAATAAAGACGGTGAAAACTTTGATAGTGTTTGGGCTCCACAGCCATTGAAAGAAGATATCATGATGCTGGAATTGTCATATCGTTTGCCTATGTTTAACGGCATGTTGACCTTAGGTGGCAGTGTGGCTAATTCAGAGTTCGAAGTACAAGATGATGATACTCAAGGCACTGTTTTTTCGACTTACGAATATAAGTTTTAAGCCTTATGGTTGATTAACCCGAGTTGAGGTTGATGATATGAGGGAGCCCAACGGCTCCCTTTTTTATGTGTAAATTGACATGCGATTTAGGCGTTATTTATCCGACTAACGCTGTTGGCATAAACCACAAAAAACCGTGGTACGTTGGCCCAGTTTTATCTCACTTAATAAATTGCCACAGGCTGTACAGGTTTTGCCGCCACGGCCATAAACATGCAGCTTTTGGGCAAAATAACCTGGCTTACCGTCTGCATTAGTAAAGTCTTTTAATGTTGTTCCGCCTTGTTCAATGGCGTGTGCCAAAATTTGTTTAACTTCACTGACAAGAATCGTTAGCCGTTCTAAATCAATACTTCCTGCCGCGGCTTCTGGGTGGATCCCGGCAGCAAATAAAGCTTCGTTGGCGTAAATATTACCGGCTCCAACTACGATGTGATTATCCATTAAGCACAGCTTAATCGCCTTTTTCTTGCCCGCAAGTGCTGCTTGCAATTGCAATGGCGTAAAATGAGGGCTTAGTGGCTCTGGGCCAAGCTTTGATAGCAGTGGATGGGCTTCTTCTGGTAACTCATACCATAACCAAGCACCAAAGCGACGTGGATCGTTAAAACGTAACATGCGCCCATTTTCGAGTACTAAATCAATATGGTCATGTTTTTCGATTGGGGTATTGCGCGGTAAAATACGTAAGCTGCCTGACATGCCTAAATGCACTATTGTCATTCCTGCATTGGTATCAATGAGTAAGTATTTCGCTCGTCTGCGGACATTGGTAATACGCTGACCAACAATGTTTTGAGCAATAGCCGGCACAGGCCAACGAAGTGAGGCATTGCGCACAATCAATTCACTTACCGTTTGCTCAATAAGATATGGACTGATCCCTAGACGGGTCACTTCAACTTCTGGTAATTCGGGCATAATGACTCATTATTTTGATTGAGGAGGTATGGCTAATATAGGTTGTAGCCCAGCTCGTAAACTCGGCGGTACTAGATACCAATTTTGACTGGACGATTGTAACAAGCCTTCATTTGGAAAGTAGCGCCATAATTGTGTTGTTTGCATATTATCGATGGCAATAGACAGTGTTTGCTCTTTAAGGCTATGTTCAGGCTGATTTTTTAATGGTGATACACTAATATTTTGCCATGATAAAGCCCATTGCTGACAATTGAGCACCTGCGAATGACACTGCCACTGTCCGTCTTGTTGACTTAACCAAATACCATCAAGTTGTAATTGTTTCAAAGGCAGCTGCAGATCAAATAAAGGCACTGTATCATCCGGAACATTGACGGTTTTATCATTGATAAAAGACAACACCACAATCATAAACACACTGGCACCAATAATAATATAGTTCCAATTTTTGCGTGACAGGGCCATAAATCACCTTAATGTGGATTAAAACTATCTCAAACTGGTAATGTAACGCGCAAGTTTGAAGCGGTAAATCATGGCATAAGTGTACCACTGACGATAGCAAAAACAATTAGCCGCCAGTGGCATTCATAAAGCGAAGTATTTGTGGAGCAGCGTCGAGATTAAACTGGTGAGAGTGCGGCTTGTATTGCATTCCATCGGTAATGGCTTGTTTAAGGCGTTCAATATCGGCGGGGAATTGTCGCACAATTGATTTTAAATCAATGGCATTGTCATTACCTAAGCACAAGAGTAATTGCCCTTCAACAGTCACTCTTACGCGATTACATTGATGACAAAAGTCATTGCTGTGTGGCGATATAAATCCGATCCGAATCGTGCTGTCGGCCATCTTTACATATCGAGAGGGGCCGCCTGTGCGTTTAGATGAAGCGATTAAGGGATAGCGCGTTTCTATAATGTTTCGGACTTCGTCACTTGAGCAATGACGGTGACGATGGCGATCATCCATGAGTCCAATTGGCATTTCTTCAATAAAAGCAATATCGAGTTGGCGTTGGCGACAGAACTCAACTAAATCTAATACTTCATGATCGTTTTGCCCGCGTAGAATGACCGTATTAATTTTGATGTTACGAAAGCCAGCCGCTATTGCGGCATCAATGCCAGCGATGACACGCTCCAGTTTACCGTTACGTGTTAGCTGCGCAAACACATCGGGGTTTAAGGTATCAAGGCTGATATTCAATCGGCTAAGACCATTATCAAACAGTGGCTGCGCCAACTTAGATAACCGAGACCCATTAGTGGTCATAGAGAGTTCTTCAAGACCAGGCAATTGCTTTAACAATTTGACCAGTTTGTCACAGTCGGATCGCACTAGTGGCTCGCCACCAGTGAGGCGTATTTTTTTTACCCCAAGCTCTGTAAAAGCTTGGGCTATCCACGATAATTCTTCCAAACTAAGAACATGTGATTTAGGTAAAAAAATCGGATCTTCACTCATGCAATATACACAGCGAAAATCGCAACGATCGGTTACCGATAAGCGTAAATAATCTACTTTTCGCTGAAAGCTGTCGATAAGTTGGCTCATATCAGCACTTACAGTAAATCAGCAAAGGGTTGAATAAACACAGACTCGCCAGCAGGTATGCTGGCAGTATCATCACCAATAACAATTAAACAATTAGCGCTGACCATTGAGCTGAGCATGCCAGACCCTTGCGCACCCGTGGTACTTACCTTGACTCTGCCATCTGACCCAATAGCATAAATACCGCGTAAAAATTCAGTACGCCCCGTTTTACTGCGTAATGCATGCTGTGCAATGGCAGGAATAAACTGAGGTTGCCAGTGAAGTTCGCCAGCTAATTTACGGATAGCAGGTTGCACAAACTGTAAAAATGCCACCATAACCGCCACAGGGTTTCCCGGTAAGCCAAAAAATAGGCTTTGGTCAATATTCCCTACCGCGAGAGGGCGACCTGGTCGCATGTTAATTCGCCAAAATTGAGTGTTGCCCACATTGGCGAGTGCCGTTTTAATGTAATCGGCATTACCCACCGATACGCCGCCAGAGCTGATGACGATATCTGCTTGCTCTGCCGCACTGCGTAACGTCGCGGTGAGTATGTGTTCATCATCTTCAATAATGCCTAAATCGATAACCTGACAACCGAGCTTTTTAGCCATCGATAATACGGTATAGCGATTTGAGTCATAGATGCAGTTTGGTTTGAGTGTTTGTCCTGGTTGGCTGACTTCATCGCCAGTTGAAAATACCGCGACGGTAGGGCGTTTAAATAAAGGTAGTCGATCAAATCCAAGTGATGCTAATAGACCTAGTTCAGCGGCACCTAAGCGTTTTCCTGCCGCTAAAGCGACGTCACCGCTAGCAATATCTTCACCTGCTAGACGTACATGCTGACCTTTAACGATGTGCTCATGCTCAAGAAGGGTTAACAGGTTATCTTGTTCGTTTGCTAGCTCTCGTGGCTGAATGGTGTCAGCGCCTTTTGGCACTGTTGCTCCGGTCATAATGCGCACGGCTTCGCCGTCTTGCAGCATATTGGAGTAATGATGTCCTGCTAATACTTCTGCCACGATTTTAAGAGGTTTATTAGATAAGTTACTAAACGCAAAGGCATAACCGTCCATTGCTGAGTTAGTTTGTTGAGGTACGTTTATTTCAGAAATAATATCATGTGCCAGTACGCGATTATCAATATCGAAAAGACTGACTAATTCAGTGTCCACAATAGGGGTAACTTGACTTAATACCGCCGCAACGCCTTGGGATACACTAATGCCATGTGGACTGTTTTCCGTATCGTCCATTTGAGCTGCTTTGCTCGCATCAATCGGCAAGCGGACCTCTTCTGCCTGCCAATTTTGTTGATAGTGTTGTACAAAATCAGCAATTTGCGCCACGTTGTTTAAATCTAAGCGCGTTAATGAATCTGGTACTGTGGTTTCATCACAACAGGCAATCGCAACGATATTGTCATCATGTATATGAATCAAAGGTTTATTATGTGCTGCACGGTGTAATTCAATTTTAGGTAATGCCAGTTTTTTAAAGCCTTCTACCAGTACGATATCGACTTTTTCTGCTTCAATTTGACGCAGTAAATGTTGTAATTGTGGGTCGTCATCAACAGGATCTTCAGTCATTAATGCCCAGCGCACATGAGACGCTACCAATACTTGCCTGGCCCCAGCTTTGCGCATTTCGAAACTGTCTTTACCCGGAACATCAACATCAAAATTATGATGTGCGTGCTTAATAACGGCTAAACGTAAACCGCGTTCAATTAAGGCCGGAATAAGCTGTTTAAGTAGAGTGGTTTTACCTGTGCCACTGTATGCACAAAATCCCAAAACGGGAATGGACAATGGATTAGAAAATAATGCTGTCATGAAGTACCTCTACTGAATTACTTGGCAATTTGCGTTGCTAACTGCTGTTTTTGTTCTGGTGTATTGATGTTAACGAATGCATTGGGTTGGTCAGCAAAACTTTCTACTGCCACTTTATGTTGGCGATACCAAAAATCAATTTTGCGCTCTCCCGCATCTAAAAAAGCCTGCATCGATGCTGCCAGATGTGGTTTTAGCAATAACACTACGGGTTGTTCATATTCACCATCACTAGCAACAGCAAGGTCGGCTTGTTGTTGCTCTAAAGCCGCTAATAACCTTGCTGTTAAGTCGGTTGGCAGCATAGGACAGTCACAAGGGACCACAAGTAAATAATCAGCTTGAGTCTGTTTTAAGGCGGTCACCATTCCAGCTAAAGGGCCTAAATAGCCACTGTCTTGATCGCTGAAAACGGTGTAACCCCATTGCTCATATTGAGTTTGGTTCCGATTAGCGTTAATCAGGATCTGATCCACTTGAGTCGACAGCTTATTAATTGTATGACAAATCATCGCTTGGCCATTGAGATCCACTAAGCCTTTGTCATTGCCGCCCATTCGTCTTGCCATGCCGCCAGCTAAAATCACCGCATCAATTTGTGGTGCCATAATGTAATTCCGTTGTGTGGGTATCATGTAAATCATCTGTTTGGGGTACATGAATACTGGTATGAATTGTGCGTTGCTTTATATGCCAATGTTGTTGACACAACGCGGTCAGGCCACAGGTTTGATGACTGCTAATTAGCAGTCCTGTGCCGTCTTGTTTGAGTTGATTAATCATCGCGAGCACTAAGCGCTGTGAGTGTTTATCCATATTCGAAATCGGTTCATCAAGCATTAACAGTTTAGGTTGTGCTATCCAAGCTCTGGCAATGGCAAGACGTTGTCTCTCGCCCCCCGATAGATCGCTAGCATTATGATTCAGTAAATCGGTGAGTTGAGCCATATGAATGGCCTGTTGGATCCGTTTTTTACGTTGTTCAGGCACTAAAGCCCGCTGATCCAAGGCGTAGGTTAAGTTGTACTTTACTGTGCCTTCAAAAAGATAAGGATGTTGATGTAAATAAACCGCTTTACCTAAAAGAGATGACGGTCGCCACCACGTTTGAGGCGCAAAACCCTGGCTGGTGATCTGGCCTTGGTTTGGTTTAATCAATCCAGCGAGGAGTTTCATTAAGGTCGATTTACCCGAGCCATTGTCACCTTGCAGGTAAATGACATCACCTTGGCTAAAATGTAAATCAGTTGCGCTAAAGAGTCTCTGCTGATTAAAGGTTACCAGTAGGTTAGTTGCATGAATACTGGCCAAAGAGGTGTCTGAGTCATGTGATAATGTCATTTTAATGACTCCTCGGGACGGCTTTGCCTCGCAATGAACCTAAGATGAAGTTTAACACTACCGCTAATATCAATAAGACTAATCCTAGCGCGATAGCTTGTGCAAAATCGCCTTTGCTCGTTTCAAGTGCTATTGCGGTGGGAATATTACGGGTAACATTCATAATATTACCCCCTACCATCATCGAGCAACCTACTTCAGTTAAAATGCGACTAAACGCTGCAATAATGGCGAGTAGTAAGGGGCCCCGCAGTTCACGACATAAGGTCCAAACCGCGCGTAGCCATGAAGCTCCTAATGTACGAGATGTTTCCCACGCTCTACGATCTACACTGGCAAAAGCGGCTTGCGACAATGCGATTAATACTGGAGCACAAATTAACATCTGTCCTAAAATCATTCCTTTTTGGGTGAATAGCCACTTTAAATCGCCTAAGACACCATTGCGAGTTAACAATAAATACACTAATAAACCAATCACGACAGTGGGAATGGATTGCAATGTTTGCACTAAATTAGTGACGATCCAGCGGCCTCTGAAATGACTAAACGCGAGGATAAAACCTAACATCATCGACGGAATAATGGTGATCAACAGCGCGGCAAAAGACACCGAAAATGAGATGTTAATAATTGCCCACACATGTGGGTCAAAAGATAGCAGCAAGCTAAATGCTTGCTGCAATAGGGCTAACCAGCCGTCACTCATTTTTTATAAGTTGCCTTAAACAATTGCTCTCCTTGCACTTTATAATTATTGATCATAGTTTGCGTTGCAGGGCTGATAAACCAATCGCTTAATGCTCTTGCCCCTTTATGATTCAAGTCTGGGTATTTTGTAGGGTTGATCAAAATAATTTGGTAAGGGTTAGCTAATTCCGCGCCACCTTCAAAACTAATATTAAGGTCTAGCTTAGCTTTATAAGCAATAAACGTACCGCGATCCGCTAATGTATAAGCCTGAAACTCATTGGCCATTAATAAGGTTTTACCCATGCCCTGGCCAACGGAGGTATAGCCGTTAAATTCAGGTTTAACGCCAGCATCTTTCCAAATGGTTAACTCTTTCATATTAGTACCAGAGTTATCACCACGAGAAATAAATTTACTTGGCTTATGAGCTATTTTGCTAAATGCTTCAGTGGCATCTTTGCTCGACTTGAGCCCAGCAGGATCATTTTTAGGCCCTAATACAATGAAATCATTCTCCATAATACCGCGAGGCTCAATACCATAACCGTCAGCAACAAACTGTGCTTCGGCTTCTGGAGCATGAGTCATAACAACATCAACATCTCCCTGACTTGCCAGCTTCAATGCTTTACCTGTACCCGTAGCAATCACTTGTACACTATAGCCTGATTCCGCTTCAAATTTTGGCAACAGCGCCCCAAGTAATCCTGAGTTTTCAGTACTGGTTGTGGTCGCTAACTTGATCACTTCATTTGCGAGTGCAGTTTGGCTGAACATTGCTCCACTGAGTACCGATGCCGCCAACAGAATACTAACGCTTGCTTTGAGTTTTAACATTGCCGCTCCTTGATATATTAATAATCATGATGTTCATACTGAAAACTTGTACAAAACATTAAGCCGTTTTGCTTAATTACTAATGCAATAAGCAAGTTAGATGCCAAGCAGTGTTAATGCAAATACAGTTCACGCATAAAATCGAAACTGTGAACTTGCTCCCAAGCTTTAATCATTTATCTTAGACAAATTGTCCCACGATCACTTTTCTGTGGTTCATAGTGACCAAGTGTTGTGATTTCGATGATACAGTAGTGAAAAGCGCGTCAAAATGTCCAAATAAGAGTCCATTTATGAGTCCAAATGAACATATTTCCCCAGTAAGCAAGACCACTATGTCGGTTCTTATCGTTGATGATGAGCCTGGCATGCGTAGTTTTTTGATGAAAGCCTTGGCAAAGAAGTTTGCCTTGGTAGAAACCGCCTCCACAATTGCCCAAGCAGAAGAATTACGCAGTCACGGCCATTTCGATTTATTGATTGTTGATATTCGATTGCCCGATCGTTCAGGTATCGAGTGGCATGAAGCGCTAGATGATCCAGATCGTCAATCAGATATCATTTTTATGACCGGTTATGCTGATATGGATGTGGCAATCAAAGCATTACGTGCTGGCGCCTCTGATTTCATTATGAAACCGTTTCACTTAGAACAAATGATTACCGCCGTTGACCGCTGTATCGAGAAACGATTGCTAAAGCGTGAAAATTTTATGCTAAGGCGAGAACTATCGCACGGACAGTCATCCACCATTATCGGCAACAGTGAAGCTATCCGTGATGTGAAAGAGGTCATTGAACGCATCGCACCGACTAACGCAGTTGTACTAATTGAGGGCGAATCAGGCACAGGTAAAGAGCTGGTGGCCAGACAATTACATCTACAGAGTGGCCGAAGTGGTGCATTTGTCCCAGTAAACTGTGGTGCCATCGCCCCTGAATTGTTAGCCAGTGAACTATTTGGCCATACAGCGGGCGCATTTACCGGGGCTAAAGGTAATCGTGAAGGGTTATTTAGTTATGCCTCTGGTGGCACGATATTTTTGGACGAAATTGGCGAAATGCCGATGAACATGCAAACCGCTTTACTCAGAGTGCTTGAGCAACGTGCTATTCGTCCTGTAGGAAGTGAAAAAGAAATCGATATTAATGTGCGCGTTGTCGCGGCCACTAATCGTTTATTAATTGATGAAGTTGAAGCGGGTCGTTTCAGACGTGATTTATTTTATCGTTTGAATGTATTGAACATTGTTATTCCATCTTTGCGCTCTCGGCCAGAAGATGTTGTTGAGCTGACTCATTACTTTACCTTGCAGTTGTCACAAGAGCTGGGTATTAAAGATGTTATTTGGAGTCACGAAGACCTACAAGTACTGCAACAGCATGATTGGCCCGGTAACATTCGTGAACTGCGTAATATGATTGAACGTTGCATCTTATTAGGCAAACCGCCTGCGGAATATTGGAAAAAACCAGTGTCAGTTATGGTGAATGATGCGATGGGCTACCCGTTAAATTGGCCATTAAAAGAAGTTGAAAAACAACATGTGACCAAAGTGGTCGATAGCCATAGTGGTAATAAATCTGCTGCAGCGCGAGATTTAGGAGTGTCACGAAAAACATTAGATAGAAAATTTAAAGATTGGCTAACCCATGAAAAACAAGGCCTTGAGGAAGAATAATAGTGGTGCATTCTACTGGTGTTTTTACGCGAGTTTTCGGTATTAGTTGGCTGCAAATGCAAGCCAAAGTGCGTTATCGGATTTTGTTTTTGACATCATTACCCATCTTATTAACCTTAATTAGCTTAGTATTTATTACCATTTACTGGAATGTGATATACACAGGTAAGCAATTGTTTATGAAGGTAAAGGCTGACTTGGTTGTCGCTAATAGTACCTTGGTGCAAGTGCAGGAACGCCAACAAGACAAGCTCGACTCGATAAGTGAATCATGGGATTTTCAACATGCATTTAGGCTAATAAAACACAGTGAGCAACAACCTAATCCAAGTGCGATAAGTGCATTAAATATTCTTTTGGCACAACAGAAAAAAGAGTTAGGGTTAGACTTTTTACGTTTAATTAGTGTTGCCGATGCCGCTGGAGATCCTGATTTACGTTTGATGTTACATCAAACCAAACAGAAGGTTTTTTCGGGTTTAATGGTATTGCCAGCCAAACGTCTCGAAAGAATTAACTCAGGTTTAGCAAAACAAGCTCAAATTACATTGATCCCGACATTACATGCTAAAAACCCTAAACAAACCATGGAAACCCGAGGTTTATTAAGTCGAACGCTACTGCCAATAGCCGATCAGTCGGGAAATGTATTTTGGTATTTAGATGGTGGGATGTTGTTTAACCACAATACCGACATAGTCGATAGTATTCGTGACTTAGTATACGGCAAAGGCACTTTGCCTGAACGTTCAATCGGTACCGTAACCCTTTTTTTGGATAATATTCGCATTAGCACCAACGTGCCTATGGAGTTGTTTCCAAAAGACAGCAATAAATCCAATAGAGCCATGGGGACCTTAGTGTCTGATGAGGTTTATCAGCAAGTACTGATAGAAGGTCAAACGTGGATAAATCGTGCCTTTGTACTTAATGATTGGTATATCTCGGGTTATCTACCTTTACTCGATGTTCGTGGCAAAAGGATTGGGATGGTGTATGCCGGTTTTTCTGAGTCGCCTTTTTTACATAATTATTTACTCAATATTATCGAGCTCGGCACTATTTTAGTTTTCGTGTTATTGATTTCAGGTTTTTTAGTTTATCGCGCTGCTAATAGTTTGCTTCAACCTATTGAATATATTCACCAAGTTGTTACCGCAGTACAGTCTGGTCGAAATGTCAGAATTGGTAAATTAGACATCAACGGTGATAACGAGTTGGCGCATTTAGCCGAGCAATTTGACCGGATGTTAGATCAGTTGCAGCGACGTAATGCTCAGATTCAAGCGGCAGCAGAGCAGCTGGAAATAAAAGTAGAACAACGTACCCGCAGCTTGCAAGATAAAACAGAAGAGCTCGAACGTAATGTTGCGTTGTTGCATGCCACCAGACAGCAATTAGTGACTAACGAAAAACTCACCGCACTGGGCGAACTGATTGCCGGTATTGCCCACGAAATTAATAATCCTACTGCCGTTATCTTGGGGAACATGGAGCTATTAAAATATGAGCTGGGTGACAATGCTGCGATAGTCGAAGAAGAAATTGAATTGGTTATTCAACAAGTCGGTAGGATAACGACTATCATCCGTAGCCTGCTGCAATATAGCCGTCCTGGTGAGTTTAATGCGCCGATAACATTACAACCTGTGACGCCAATTGTTGAAGAGATGCTGTTATTAGCGCGTCACTCTATTGAGCAACAAGAAGTGAAGTTGATCAAGGAGTTTACGGCTACAGGTTCAGTAGAAGTCAATCGACCTCAGCTATTACAAGTGCTGATTAACTTAATGGTTAATGCTGCCCATGCGATTGAGAATAAAGGACGGATTTGGCTACGAACCTACGACTGGCTAGAAGACGGAATCGCTATTGGGGTAAAAATTGAAGTTGAAGATGAAGGGATGGGGATTTCGAAACAAGATTTGAGTCGTATCTTTGATCCATTTTATACCACGCGTAAAGATGGTACTGGTTTAGGGTTATCTCTGAGTTATGGGATTATTAAACGACTTGGCGGGATGATCGAAGTGAATTCGACGGTAGGCACTGGCACGATATTTACCATTGGGCTTTACCATAAAGCCAAAGATGATCAGCAGCTTGGGCCTTATGAAGGCCTACATTTTGGTGACAGTACACAGTAAAATACTTTACTAAATAGGCAAGAAATAGACAAAAAACAGGCAAAAAAAAGCCGGGTGATTAACCCGGCCACAAAGAGTGTGTGAGCAATGTCGTGCTTGCGAACTCTGCAGACTAATTAAAGGTGATGAAGTCTCTATTTAGCAAACCGAGCTTTGGAACGCAAGTTAATAATAATCATTCTCATTTGTATTTGCAAGTGTTTATCGTCATAAATTTCATTTTTATATATAACTTCTTAAAATTATTAGGTTAGTCATTGATTAATAAGGAAAATATTTTCTCTATTAGCCTTTTGCCATTATATTTAGATGGGTTTATTAAATGAAACTATTTTTATATGGATTTCAGCGTTGTTTAGCGTAATGGCAAATGGGTTTGTGCTGTCGGAATATACTATTAGCCTTACTAGAGCTACTGCGCAGAGATATAGAGTGAAGTTCTGTGTAAATCCGCTTTAATCTACACTATTTAGTTATATAGCCTCAGGTGAGAATTAGAACGGAATGTCGTCATCCCAGCTGTCGAAAACATTGTAAACGCCGCATCAATGTCGCTTACTGTCGGCATAATTAATTAAGCCGACAGTAAGCGACATTGATTAACTGCTTATGTAAATCAAGCAATCATTTAAATAAACCTATTATCTAGATTAAACCTATTATCTAGATTAAACCTATTATCTAGATTAAACGTTTACGCAAATACTATGATGCTCACTTACTTACTTGGATAACAACGTTGTCATTATCGTTGCTGTCATTAAGTAGAATCTTGTCTTGCAGCACTTTTAGTAACACACCATAAGCGGGCAAAAACAAACCTAGGCTCACTATCAGCTTAAAGGCGTAATCCACCGTGGCTATTTCTGGCCAGTGTGTTGCCATAAACGCATCGTTTGAGGCATAAAACGCTACACTGAAAAACACTAAGGTATCAACTAAGTTACCAATTAATGTTGATGCAGCAGGTGCGACCCACCAAGCTTTGGCCTGACGTAATTTTGCAAATACAGTGATATCCATGAGCTGACCAATTAAGTAAGCCACAAAGCTGGCAAAGGCGATGCGAAATACAAAACTATTCCACTCAGCTAAGGCGCTAAAAGCTTGTAATTGACCTTGATGAAACAATACGCCGACTAAATACGACACTACAAGTGCCGGTATCATGGCTTTGAGGATAATGCCTCTAGCGGCTTGCTGACCAAACACTCTCACGGTTAAATCGGTTGCTAAGTAAACAAATGGAAAGCTAAAAGCACCCCAAGTGGTGTGGTAGCTAAACAGCTGAAATGGCAGTTGGACAAGGTAGTTGCTTGCGCAAATAATTAAGATATGAAAACTGACTAATAGCATCAGTGCTCGGCGATATTTCGCCTGGGTTAACGTCAACATATTGTGGCCTTTTTAATTGGGTTAGCGCGGGGTGAGGGAACCCGCTATTAGTTTGGTTAACAGTATTTACTGGTGTTAACGAGGCTATTTAGCCGCCGTTAAACAGATAAGCTAATGTCTGTTATAGAGATTATTATTATTTTAGTTTATTGGCCGAGTTTACGTTACACACATCCATTAGTTAGGCCATATTGAAGGCAATACCAAGGTGTTGGCAAACGCGGGGGCGAGATAATAGCATGTGCTTTGCACAAGCGAAAGATTTCGTCGAGGATAACGCTATTGGTTTTAGTTCGCTTAGGAAGATTAAAAGTCGATTAAAATAGACAGAACTGTGGCTAACTTATTTTCCAGTTCTTGCCATTCAGCTTCAGGATCTGAGCCTGCAACAATGCCTGCGCCAGCAAATAAATTGATTCTTCTCGGCTCTATCAGTGCACTTCTAATTGCGACTGAAAACTCTGATTCATGGTGATTTAAATAACCACAAGCTCCAGCATACCAACCTCTAGCGTAACCTTCACGCTGGCGAATAAAGTTCAGTGCAGCCTCGCGCGGTAATCCACCCACTGCGGGAGTGGGGTGCAGTGCGCGTAATAATTCAAAATCACTAACGCCCGGCTTTAACTGCGCTCGAATAGCGCGGTGCAAATGTTGAATATGATTAAGCTTGAAAATTTTAGGTTGCTCATCAGCACCTACATATTGGCTTAACGGTGTGAGCACATCGACAATATGTTTTCTGACTAACTGATTTTCATGGCTATTTTTAATGTCATCTAATAATGCCTGTGCCAGTACATTATCTTCTTCTGGATTGAGCCCTCGGACAGTTGTTCCTGCTAATGCTTCGGTAAACAGTTCCTGTTGGCGACGTAAATATAACCGTTCTGGTGAGCAAGAAATAAATGCGCGTTCAGGGCTAAATTGGAATCCAAATTGAAAACTATTCGGATTACGGCCTTGCCAACATGCTAGTACTGTCCACGGGTCAATATTGTCATCTACATCTATTTGGCTGTGGCGTGATAATACGACTTTAGGTGTTGAGTTGATAAAATTTGCTTGAGTGACTTGTTCAACTAACTCTTTCCAACGTGCAAAATTAGGTAAATCACTCCGACCCATTAATGTGAGTTTATTCGGCGGCGACAAAGGACGTGGCTTTTGCACCATTGCGATAGCATTTAGGGCAGATTGTATTTCGTCTTCAGGCTCACCATTTTCAAAATTAAGATTCACTAATACTCTAACGTGATTACCGCTACGGCGTAATTCAATTCTGGGTAATATAAAGTGCGCACGACCAAACTCAGGCCAACATTCTACAGTGCGATCAAACGCTAAACCGCCATAATAACGAATATCTTGATGATTGGTTTTATTGCGTTGCTGTTGATAAATTTGCGCTAGGGCATTGTCGTCAACTTGGTCGGCAAAATAAAACGTTTTGCATGAGCCTATGGCGGCGACATCTTCGTTTCTATCGCGGCCGTGCCAATAGATTTTTGGGTATATGGTTTGAGCGCTTAACCAAGATATTAATGGCAGCGCAGCAGTCTCTACAGATAACTGCACGATAGGGTCACAGATCGGCACATTGCGAAGTTGTTCGAGCTTAGTAATTAACTCGCTAAATTGTGATGAAAAAAAGTGACCAGCCAATCTATACCTCTCGTATAACAACATAAGAGTTAACGTTAATAAACCTATTAAATTGTGTCAATTGGCAAGATGAAAGCGTGTGATCTGAATTGCTAATATAGCGTACTCTTTACCAGCATCTTTGTACTGTAAATGGTGCGGCAGCAAGTTGCTCAATATCATCAACAACAGCTTGATTGTTTCTCGTTGAGGTTTTTTACAAAGATCGTGAATCGGAATGTGACCATACGGTAATATTTCCCTAAAAGAAGTAGGCGAACGAGCTAAAGTAGTTCAAAATATAGCTAGTATTATGTGAGCTAGATCCCGTTATTAAAGTTCTCTTTCGGAGTAATTGTTACAATGAATGATTCTGTGGAATCAAGCAATGTCATTAAAATCCCCATCGATAAACTTGCTTTAGGCATGTTTGTGACGGCAATAGATCATCAGCAAAGTAAGGTGGCTATTCGTAATCCCGGACAAATCAAACATCGTGATGCAATTTTAAAGCTGAAAAAAAATAACATTCTGCTTGTGTGGGTTGATGTTGATCGATCTTCAGATACTTGCGGGCTAAAAACAGCAGGTAAATCGAGCTCTGCTAGCAGTTTATTGGTACGTAAAGCGACCGTCACTCGAGATGGTCAACAAGTGCAGGCAAAAAAGCTACTTGCTGAAGCAAAAGGCTTAATTCAAAAAGTGATGTCGGAAACCTTCAGCGGTAAAGCCATTGAAGTCAGTCAATTTGAAGATGTCGCCGACAAAATGATTGAGTCTGTTATGGACGATGCGGATGCATTTAAGTGTATTTCTGCACTGCGTACCAAAGATGCTTATTTGCTTGAACATTCTATTAATGTTGCCTTTTTATTGGTGACTTTTGGTAAACATCTTAAGCTTGATCGTGAACTGCTAAAGCAGATGGCTGTGGGGGGGATTTTGCATGATATTGGCAAAATCCAGGTCGATAACGAAATTTTGCACAAACCAGGTAAGCTAACCCCAGAAGAATTTGAGCACATGAAATTGCATCAGTTTTATGCAATTGAAATCATGAATGAAACAAAAGGCTTATCGCAAGTGAGTAAAGATGTGTGCTTAATGCATCATGAAAAACTCGATGGCCGTGGTTACCCTAATGGTTTAAAAGATGAACAAATTCCTCAACATGGGCGTATGAGCTGTATTGTTGATATTTTTGATGCATTAACTGCTTCGCGTTGCTACAAAGAAGCCATGAGCCCGGCGGCAGCGTTTAAAATTCTGATAAGCTTGACCCCATTTCATCTTGATCAAAAGCTTGTTTATGAGTTCATTCGCTGTGTGGGAATATATCCAGTCGGTTCATTGGTGCAGCTATCGGATGAACGAGTCGGAATAGTATGGGACTCTAAAGGGCGTGATGCGTTGCATCCTATTGTTAAGTGTTTTTATTCGATTAAACATAAGCGCTACACTGAAGTGACTATGGTTGATTTGCTTAAATCGGAATTGCATATTGAACGTGGCGTATCACCAAGTATGCTTGATGTCGATCCCAGCCAGTTTTACTAATCGGTTATCATCATAAACGGTTGCACAACTAATGTTCGATAATATCTTGATACAGTGGTGCTAATTTAGCCAGTAATGCATTGCGGGTTGCTAGTGGGATATGCTGTTGTTTAAGTGCTTCGATTAAATGACCCACAACGGCATCAAAGTCAGCTTGGCTAATGTGTAATCCAATATGTGCATCAAACATGGATGCACCTTGGTACACGCATTCACCGCCACTGATTACACATAAATGCTCAATAAGCCGTTGGCGGAAAATCTGAATATCAGTTTGTTCAAAATGATGCAGAATGCGTTTGTCTTGGGATAAATGGGCTAGAAAGTCATCGGTAATCATACTGACGCCTTTATCTCCTCCCAGTTGCTGATATAGAGTTGTGGGTTGGCTTGCACAGGCAACAGACAGGAATAACAATGCGCCCAAAACGACGATATGATGTTTAATAATATTAACCATTACAGCGTTCCCTCTACAGATAAATACCACCCTTGCTGTTGCTCAAATCCGGCAATGCTGCCTAAATCAACATAAGCGCCTACAACAGAAAGGTGTTTATTAACAAACCAAGCCATAAAAATATCCTGCCAATCATTTTCTTCTGCAAAACCAAGTTGATCAGGCTTTTGTTTGTATTCATAACCCAGTGCAATATTATCGGTTAATAACACCGCAATAGAGGCTTCAGCTTGCAGTTGGTAATCGTTGTTCGTCGCAGTACCAAAACCAAGCAAACCAGTTTGGTTAGCTTTGGTTGCTCTGAGGGTTAAGTTAGTCACCAGATTACGGCCAGCAATGGCATCAAAATAGACTTTACTGGCAGCTAAATAGATATCAACTCCCCAGTCATCCCTTGCCCCAACAGCTTGCGGTAATGCAAAGTCGTCCACCCGTTTATATTGTAGCCCTAAGCTAATTTGTGGCATGGCGGTGTATAGCACTTCACCGGCTAGTTTGTATTTTACCCCAACAATATCTTGGCCCAGTTTGCCGCCTAGGGTGTCTAGATCAAAAGTTTGCTTAGCCATACTGAGTTCAAAGCGGTTATCAATGCTTAAGGATGCGCCAATAGAATGTAATGTAAAATCGTCAACATAGACTGCAGTATTCATTGCTGTGAAAGACCATTGGTCTGAGCTTGCATAGCCATTAATGACTGCCCAAGACACTATTCCTCCACCGGCACTACCCTCAATAGTTGTGGCGCCACCAGTAGCGATTACTTTACTTGTCTCAGCGTGAGCAGAAGCACTGATGAGGCTTAATAGCACCGATAATAGAATGCACATTAGTTGATACATTAACGTAGCGTATCCTTAACAGGGGGGCTGATTGTTAGATTGATTAAATTGCTGGAACCACATAATAAAATCATCTGCGTTAAGCGGTTTTGAATACACATAACCTTGAATTATATCGCAATTAAGTTCGCGCAAAATATTGATGCCTTCTACAGATTCTACCCCTTCAGCCACGACGGATAAATTAAGCCCTTTAATTAATCGAATGCTGCTATCCACAATCATTAAATCAGTTGCATCGGTATGAATATCTTTAATAAAACTGCGATCAATCTTCACTTCATTAACGGGCAGTAACTTTAAGTAAGCTAATGAAGAGTGCCCGGTACCAAAGTCGTCGATGGCAATGGCTAAGCCGATATTTCTAAACTGCTGTAAAACAGCAATCACCGTTTGTGCATCTTTCATCACAGCACCTTCGGTCACCTCTATCGACAGAGCGTTAATCGGTAAATTATTGCTAATCAGTAACTGTTCAATGTCTAACGGCAGCTGAGGATTAGTGAGATCATGGGCAGATAAATTAATCGCCACCGTCAGCGAAATACCTTGTTGCTGCCATTTGGCTAGCTGCTTAATGGTAGTATTTAATACCCAGTCGCTGATCATCGAGATATTACCTGAGTTTTCCGCTAAACGAATGAACTCATCCGGCGGGATAAACCCCAGTTCAGGATGCTGCCAGCGGATCAGGGTTTCTGCACCATGGCAATGATTGCTCTGAATATTCACTTTAGGTTGAAACACCAAATGCAACTGCCCTTGTGCTAAGGCAATCGGTAAATCACGGATAATCATTAATTCACGTAAATAGCGTTCATCTTCACCTTGTTGATAAGTGGCTATGCCTAGGGATTCCACTCGGGCTTGATTTAATGCAATTTCAGCATGGCGAATTAAAGTATCAATATCATTACAGTCATAGTCACTGGATAAATCAACAATCCCTACCCGCACATTGACACTTATTTTTGAGCCCTGAATAGAAAATGGATGGGTTAATTGTCGTAGATAGTTATCAAGCTTTTCAAGCGGAATACTCGGTTGGAATAGCAACAAAAACGAGTCGCCATCCAAGCGCGATATTAGTTGGGCCGTTGGGGATAAGCTTTCTAAACGGCTGGCAAACAACACCAATAAATCGTCGGCATTGGCAAATCCAATGATGTTATTTAAATGGCGAAAGTTTTTAATGTCTATCATCACTAAACTGCCATGCATTTTACTCAGCAGCAGGCTGAGTTGTTGTTTAGCGGCCAAGCGATTATATAAACCCGTGAGGTTATCGTGTTGTGATTGATAAACTAAATCGTTTTCGCGCGATTCAATATTTTCACGCATTATCGATAAGGTGTTGGCTAATACTTGTAACTCAGCGGGTGCACCTTTAATCGGCGGAGGGTTTTCACCTTGGCCGACTTTGCGAGCAAAATTAACTAATGCATAAATGGGTTTCGTTAAGCCGCCAGAAAACCAAGCGGCAATCATAAACGCCAGTAAACACGTTATCGCGAATATAATTAACATGTTATTGCGCAGGGCATCGTAATTTTGCTGCCACTTAACATTTGATTGATGCAGTACCGCCCACTGATGGCCACTATTTTTATTTAACGCAATGGTGGTCGATAAGTAGTTTGATGGTATGTCATCACTGACCTTATCCACTGTTTTTGCTAATAGGTTAATACGCGCTAAAACATCTTGTTGTTGAGCTTGGGCTAGGGTCGAGACAATTTCTATTCTGCCCGCGGACTGGTTGATAAAACTGATATCAATTCCGGTAATGGTTTTGGCTTGGTCTGCGACATTCTTGTCCATAGTGAAGCCCATGCCGACCCACGCTATTAATGTTGGCGCTTTGACGGGTTGCAACACAAATTGGTAACTACTGTGGTCATAATTGAAAATTTCGAACGTGGTTGAGCGATTCTTGGTTAATGCAAATAACTCATCTACATTAGCTGCAGTGAGCCCTTGCAAGCTTGATGACAGTAGTTTTCCCTGTGGAGATAATAAAATAGCAGCGCCAGCATTAATGCGCCTGCCATGGTTGGCTAACACTGACGATATTGTATCTTGCTCGCCAGTGGCAACGGCGCGTTTAAAACCAAAGTCCGCACTGAGTAACGACAAACTTTGATTTAGCTGATCGCTTCGGTTCGATAACATTTCGACAAAAATATTGGAACCAATATTAAGGTTTTGAGTTTGCTGTTGGCGAAAATCTCGCTGAGTTGCGCTTAATACAAACAAGGCAGTGGTTAACTGCATTAAGGTCAGTATTAATAGGAAAGCTATTATCAGCCGGTTGCGAAAACTAGTAGGCATGCTATCCCGTGACATCGCTTGCTTGAGGGTAACTACCAAAGCCGCTAGGTGGCGACGATGGTTTATCTTGGTGTTCAACATCAATGCTAAACGTTAACTGATTATCGTCATTGCTTACAATGACCAAAGATGAAGGTGTTGCCGTTATTTGCCAAGGATGCCAAATGTTGACCTGGTATTCGCCTGCAGGTAAATCTGTTAATTGGAGTTTACCTTGTGTATCACTCACCGAAAAATAAGGACTGCTGGCCACATAAATAAAGGCCTGCATGTAATCATGAATATTGCAGCCTATGGCAACTAAACCAGGTTTATCAAATGTAATCGGGTCTTCAGTTGTGCCTACATACAATTTTAACTCAAATTGTTTGGCTTCAGAAAATGAATAAACATGGTGCCGAGTGCGATCTAAATTAGGAAAATCAACCTTGGCACCTTGCGGCACTGCCAATACAAAAGGTGAGAACACTCGATTTTGTTGGCGCATTTGGTAAGGAGCTAAGGTCGATGGCGTTGTATTAGATGGTGACATAGAAATTAACTCTACCACGCTATCGCTTAGCATCACGCCTTGCGCATCGGTAACATTAATCGTCAAAGTAGCCGCAGTCACTGCCGCTGAAAAAAAATACGTTAAACACAACAAACATGTCGTAAATGGATTTATTGGCATGTATTGGCCTCATTATTAAGAGTGTAGCAAGAGTGCCGCGTAATGGTTAATGGTCTACGTAATATGGCATCATAACCTACAAGAATCAAAATACAGCATCATCACAGCTTAATGCGACTATTTGTTTCGGTATACATCAGCAAACGAGGTGTTCATGAAAATGTATGTATCCATCAGTTTAGTACTGATATCGTTAATCCTGCTTATTCCCGGCGTGACAGAACCGATGTTAACGATAACAGGCACCATTGAAAAGTCGCAGTTAGTGGATACGGGTAAGGATATGTTAATCCAAGATTTAACGGAAGACTCTCGTGCTAATACCCGTGGAATATTGGATATTGCCGCCAGTATGTTAGGGCTAGATACGCTAGAAGGCGAAGTGGAGGTTTTTCGTAATAGCCGCAGTATCATTGATACCATTTCAGCACTATACCAATCACATCATTTCGTCGTTGCCATGTTGGTCGGGTTATTCAGTATTGTGATCCCTGCCGTTAAGTTAATCACCATGCTCATATTACTACTGCCAGTGCCGCCCTTAATTAAGCAAAGATTGAGCAAAATGATCAGTGGTATCGGCAAATGGTCTATGGCCGATGTTTTTGTGGTCGCAATTATTGTGACTTACATGGCAGGTAATGCGTCAGCTGGCATGGGCGATATGCTTAAGACTCAATCTCAGTTTGAAATCGGTTTCTATTATTTTTTAGGCTACTGTATTTTTTCAATCGCCAGCCAGATGATGGTCGACATGACACAAATGCAAAAGTCGCAGAATACCACTCGCTAATATAGACAACAGAGGCTACTAGGTTTGTGAGCTGACAACATTGAAATTCGACGTTAACGTAAAAAAGGCTTAAATCAGCTTATTATTTTGATGATTCATGTGAATCACGATAACAAGTCATTATGGTTAATCGAAGTCGCGATATTTCGCGACTTATGTTTTACAATGGTTATAATGAGTCTATGTACTAGTAACCTTAAGATTGGCTATGACTGACTCTACAACCCCTGAATATATTGGCTCCGATCATTTTTTGCCTAAAAATACTCTGTTGCTTAATGCCATGACAGAGGGCGTGTATGGTTTTGATTTAGCCGGTAATGCGGTGTTCATTAACCCCGCAGCAGAGCAAATGACAGGCTGGAAAAGTGCCGAATTAATTGGCCGAAATATTCACGACTGCCATCATCATAGTCATGCAGATGGTAGTCATTATCCTCAACATGACTGCCCCATTTATCGCACCTTACAAGATGCTATTCCTCGGCAAGTGAACGAAGATGTATTTTGGCGCAAAGATGGCAGCAGCTTTCCGGTGTATTACAGCTCAACCCCAGTATATGATCAGCAACAACTCGTCGGTGTTATCGCGATATTTCGTGATGTAAGCATGCAAAAACATACCGAGCAATCATTGAGACAAGCATTAGCGCAAGTGCAGGCTTTGTCTGAACGGTTAGCATCAGAAAATCAATACTTACTCACTGAGCTACAAGGTCAGCAAGGCGCGTCAGGAATATCGGGTAACAGCCAACCTATCAATCAACTCATGCAACAGATCCACTTGGTCGCTAATACCGACAGTACCGTACTCATTTGCGGTGAAAACGGCACCGGCAAAGAGTTAGTTGCGCGTAACTTACACAGGCTAAGTCATCGTAAAGACCAGCCGATGGTGAGTGTTAACTGCGCCGCATTTTCGACCGCATTGCTGGAAAGTGAACTGTTTGGTCATGAAAAAGGCGCATTTACTGGTGCTACAGCGCGTCGCAAAGGCAGATTTGAATTGGCCAATAATGGCACCTTATTTTTAGATGAAATTGCCGAGTTGAGCTTATCGGCACAATCTAAATTGTTACGGGTGATTCAAGAGCAAAGCTTCGAGCGCGTTGGCAGTAGTGAAACCATTAAGGTCAATATTCGCTTAGTGGCTGCCACCCATCACGATTTAACCGCGCGAGTAGAGCAAGGCTTGTTTCGCATGGACTTATATTACCGCTTGAACGTATTTCCAATTACCGTGCCGCCGTTACGAGAGCGCTGCGAAGATATTCCGCAATTAGTCAGTGATTTAGTCGCATCACTGAGTAAAAAACTCGGTAAAAAAATCACTAAGGTGAGTGCTAAAGGGCTGAAGAACTTACAGCAATATGCTTGGCCTGGTAACGTGCGTGAGTTGCAAAACCTAATCGAGCGAGAAATGATTTTATCGCAAAGTGGCCATTTACTGTTTAATACTTTACCTGTAGCGGTTGCCACACCGTTAGCTACCAGCACGTTAACCATGGCACAAGCCGAAGCTGCGCATATTATTGCGGTATTAAATGCTAGCCACTGGCGTATTTCTGGCCCGTTTGGTGCTGCTGCAATGCTAGATATGCCGGCGAGTACCTTACGATCTCGAATGAAAAAGTTAGCCATTACACGTTAATTTTGATGATTGGTTTTATTAGGTCGCGATATATCGTGTAAAAAGTGATATATCGTGACATTATTCTATAAGTATTTTATTTTAATCTTTTTAAATCAAATAATTACAATTATATCTAAGTTGGCTTAGTCTTTGCTATAACAGGGCAATATTGTGTTATAGGAATACATTTATGCCCAAATCATCATCTCAAACTCCGGCAGCGACTGTGCCAGTTGATAAAGCTGCCGTTTCACAACGGATTCCAGTGGTGCAAATTGCTACGCCGTCGACAAAAATTCATGTCCGTGAACAGAAGGGCGTATTTCAACGGCTGCGTCAGCACAGTAATACGTTACTGATTGCGATTTTTTTCCTGATCCCATTTATCAATTATCAAGGCCGACAAGCCATTCTGTTTGATGTAACCGAACAGCAATTCTTTTTCTTCAATATCACTTTGTGGCCACAAGACTTTACCGTTTTAGCGTGGTTTTTTATGGCCGCGGCTTTTGCATTGTTTTTTGTCACGGTTTACTGGGGCCGAGTTTGGTGTGGTTTTTTGTGTCCGCAAACCGCGTGGACTTTTATATATATGTGGGTAGAAGCCAAGGTAGAGGGCAATCATCATCATCGAGCGGCATTAGACAAAGCACCATGGTCACTGAGTAAAGTGCGTAAACGAGTGACGAAGCATGCGGTGTGGATGGTGTTTGCCTTGCTAACTGGCTGCGGGTTTATTGGTTATTTTATGCCTGCACGCGAGTTGTATGTTGATATTTTTAGCATGAGTAGTGGTTTTTGGACTGGCACCTGGGTGTGGTTTTTTGCCATATGCACTTATTTAAATGCCGGCTGGATGCGTGAAATGATGTGTTTGCATTGCTGTCCTTACTCGCGTTTTCAAGCGGTGATGTTTGACGCCAACACTAAAACCGTGAGCTATGATGCTGAGCGAGGAGAATCTCGTGGGCCACGTAAGCGCTCACAAAAAACGGAGTTAGGTGACTGTGTAGACTGTAATTTGTGTGTTGACGTTTGCCCCACTGGGATTGATATTCGTAACGGCTTGCAATACGAATGTATTAACTGCGGTGCCTGTGTTGATGCATGTAATCAAACCATGGAAAAATTTGGCTATGCACCCAATTTAATCAGCTTTACCAGCGAAAATGCCTTAAAAGGACAACCAAAAGCTAGCCTGTTGTCGCTAAAATCGCTTGGTTACGCCAGTGCATTACTGATCATGATTGTGCTGATTATTAGCGATTTAAGTCACTTAAGTCATATACAGCTCAATGTAATCCGCGACCGCCAAACCTTGTATCGTCAAGTGGGTATCGATAAAGTTGAAAACAGTTATCAACTTAAAATTCGCAATAAAACTCAACAAATGGCTTTTTATCAAATCAGTATCAGCAATGACGATCCCCAAAAGCAAATATTGCAAATAGTCACCGACAGCTTGATTGCGATAAAACCTGCAGAACAACTGGATTATCCGTTGACCCTCAGTGGCCGCCTGAGTAACCGCACGAGTGATAGCACCCAACAAACAGTGCAATTTAAAGTGACCCAAATTCAAAGTTTGGAAAATCCAACGCCAACGGAACCTGCTAATGAGATCTCGCAAACATCACGCTTCTTTTGGCCATAATCTCAGTATCTCAGTATCTGAGTATCTGAGTATCTCAGTATGGCGGCATAAACGCGTGTCGGCATTATTGGATGCTACGCAGCAAAATGGTTAAGTAACAAAAAGGCTTGTCGCATTATTAATGGGACAAGCCTTTTTTGCTAAACGTTCGCAGTGTAATCGCGATAAGCCATTAACGCTGATGTAACGCGTAGTCGCTACCATCTTTAGCAGTAAACACTTTACAGTTGCCTTCAGTTGGCTGACAGCCTGTGTGGATTAAGCTAATCCACTGCTTGTATGGTGTCGGCAAATTCTTGATTGGAATCGCAACCTGAATGTCTTCAATATTAGCCTGGTCTGTGGTACCCATTTGTCCTTGGCGGTCGAAACAAATCTCAACATGGGTATCATTATTCTTTAATACAACAGATGTTGGTTCACTTTTGTGACCTGTCAGTGCCACAAATTGACATGGATTTTGTAAACCACACTGAGAGCCGTCTTTTAAAAATGCCAATAAGTGAGTGTAGTAAACTACATAGCTGCTGACATCTTGGTGCGAGCCTTCAGTTAATGGAAATTGTGCATCCAAAAAGTCTTTGGCGTTTGTGGTGCGATCCTGTTGATTCGTCGTTGCCACAAATTGCTCACCAATGAAGCGGTTAAGGTTTTGGGTGGCTGTTGCGCTTGCTTGAGTAGACATATTCATCGCCTTATTCCTCTTCGTATTGTTGTAGGTCACAAAACCTTTTTCAGTATTGTTTATCATTAAGCCTTGTTCGCAGCTTGATTTTTAGTCTATGCTATTTTTACAAACAATTTCACAATAAAAATTTTACAGTGTGAATTATACAAAATGAGAAATGATAAAAGCTTAATGCGAAAGACCCATTTTTTGGGCACAAAGATAAGAAACTTGCGTAAACGCAATAACTTAACCATGGAAGACTTATCTGCTCGTTGTATGCGTGTTGACTCAGGTAACTCGCCGTCAGTGTCATACTTGTCAATGATCGAGCGCGGAAAACGTGTTCCAAGCGCTGATATGTTGGCGGTAATTGCAGTGGTTTTTCAAAAAGAAGTGGAATGGTTTCTTGATGATGTGCCAGAAGATGAAGCGATTACGCCTGAAAAAGGCAATAAAGGCGGCATTAGTGGTATGCCGCTAGAGCCGAGTTTTTTGTTCTCCAATGACATTTTGCAAATTGCCATCCCTGAAATGTTGTCGCAAACCGGCACCAGTGGCCGCCAATTTGCTCATTTACTGATCCGCGCCCACCAAGAGCATCATCAAAACCATTTTCCTGATTTAGAGCGTGCGGCCGAAGAAGTCGGCTTAAAACGTATGCCGCTTGCCACCGAAGATATTATCGATATTGCCAAAGGTATGGGCTTAAAAATTAAATGGATCGACCGTGCGCCTAAAGAAGTTATCAACGAAATGGGCTTGAGTTCTAAGCAGTTGGTTACCTCATTTTTTGAGCCACCGGGAACCATTTATATCAGTAATATTCTGAAAAATAGACCCAGCAGATTGAGATATGACTTGGCCGTGCACATAGGTCATTGCGTGTTGCACAATAAAGACGGCTTAAAAAGTGTGATGATGTCTGGTCGCCGTGATGACTTTGATGATGCGCTGGTTCCTCAGTCAAACACCTTGAATGCACAAGATATTTTGCATGCGTGGCGTGATTTTGAATCAAGCTTTTTTGCGGGTGCTTTGTTGTGTCCTAAAGTGCCGTATCGGCAGTTACTTGACCGACATGGCTATGAGATTAGCGTGCATAAACAACTGCAGGTGTCAGCGTCTGTTGCTATGCGCCGCATGACGGTAGTGTCGCCTTATCCGCACTGGCATTACTTTGATGCCTACGCACCGGGTAAGCTAAAAGCGGTTTATCGTGGTAATGGTATTCCTTTGCCTTGGGGTAACATGCGCCTGGTAGAAGACCCGTGTCAGCACTGGGCCGTGTTTAGAATGATTAACGAGCCAGTCGCAGGCACGTCTGCGCAAATATCGATTTTAAATGTCGGTAATGAACCGCGCATTTATTGCTGTGAATCGATTAAGGTTGATGACTCGGCAGGTAATCCGCATGTGTTATGTGCGGGTATTGATTTAAATCCGGCGATTGAAGCGCAAGGCAAAGATGCGCAGTCGATTGCACATGAATTAAAACAAGCTTGCTCAACGGGCGGCGGCTCAATCATTATCCCCAAACATATCCAAAAGGATCTCATCAGTGTGGCGAAAATCCTTAATATTAACTGGATTGAGCGTGGGATTAAAAAAGATGCACAGCTAATTTGCTCGCGTGGAGCAGTGTGCCCACGTCAGCCAAGCTGTTATGCCGCAGGGCGTAATTTATGCGAGGGAGATCAAGGCTAATTTGACCTTTGTTGATGCCGCATCAGCATAAGTTGATGCGGTATAACAGGCGTGATTAAACGGCACCTCAATCCTGTTAAAGAGGAAACCGCACCGTAATACAAAGCCCGCAGTTATTGACAGGATCGGTTGGCGCTAAGCTAATTTTTGCGTCCATTTGCTGCACAATACTCGCCACAATCGCTAATCCTAAACCTGAGCCATATTCGTTACTGCCCAAGACTCGATAAAAGGGTTCAAACACTTTTTGAGCTTCATCTGTGGCGATACCTGGACCAGTGTCTTTGATGGTCATCTCAATGTATTGATCTGTTTTAGTAATGCTTAAATCAATTTTACCGCCATTTGGGGTATAGCGAATCGCATTGTCGATAAGGTTGTGAATTAAGGTTTTTAAACGAACGGGATTGGCATTGAGTTCGGCGTCGTTATCTTGGCTAAAGCCCAAATCAATCTCTTTCGCTTCTGCCAGTGGGTACAGATCTTCAATCACCTCAACGAACACCATTTTTAATGATATTGTTTGAGGTTGTTGGACGCTGTTATCTTGTTGACGCGCCATCGACAATAGTTGTTCTAGTAGATGAATACTGCGACCTATTCCGGCTTGTAGTGCATTAAGCTTCTGGCGCGCATCGTCCGTTAACTCTGTCTGCTGAAGACGTTGTGCCTGTAACGACAGCGCAGTTATGGGCGATCTTAATTCATGAGCGGCATCGGCAATAAAGCGCTTTTGGCTAGCAATAACCTGGCTATTTTTGCTGAGTAAACGATTAATTGCCTCAACAAAGGGCACAATTTCACTCGGCAATTGAGTGGTGGGAATTAGCTGTAGGTCATGCTCAGTTTGACGGTCAACTTCGTGGGCTAAAATACTAATCGGGCCAAGAATTTTACCTAGAATATACCCCAGTAATAACAGTAAAATCGGAATTAATACTAACAATGGCATCAGAGTATGCAGCGCGGTTTCAAACGCAATATCGTCACGAATAGCAGTATCTTGGGCGATGGCGATACGTTGAGTGGATGACAAGGTGCGAACCAACACCCGCCAAGATTGGGTGGCTAAATCAACCGTATGAAATCCATCGGTTAAATTGCTCGGCAAGGCTAGGGTATTTTGGGCTAAGGCATTACTTGCTGAGTTGCTACCCAATAACTGCACAGAAACCTGAAACTCCAACTGATCTTGGCTTAACGGAGTGAGTGTTCCGTTGTTTAGCGTAAGCGAGTAATGGTCAAACAGCACGGCCATTTGTTGCAATACATCATCTTGGAGCTCATGGGCTTCTTCAAAGGCACTGCTAAAGGTAAAGCTGGCGGCTATGATCGCAACAGACAAAATGGCCGCTGAAATCCAATAAGATAAGCGTGTTTTTAACGAGTTACTGAGGCGTTTTTCGACACCATCCATCCTACACCTCTGACATTTTTTATGGTTTCTGTACCTAATTTTTTACGTAAACAATGAATTAAAAACTCTACCGCATTACTTTCTACCTCTTCACCCCAGCCATAAATTCGTTCTTCTAAATCACTTTTTGAATGAATCGAGCCGGGTCGAATAAGCAATGTTTGCAGTAAGGCGAACTCGCGGTTAGACAGTAAAATATTATCTTGAGTGAGGGTTTTTGCTTCATGTGTGGCTGGGTTTAGCCAAACAATATTATTGGTTAATTCTGATGTATGTTGGTTGGCATTGCGCCTTGTTACTGCACGAATGCGTGCCAGTAGTTCGGTTATATCGAAGGGCTTAACGACATAATCATCGGCACCTAAATCGAGCCCTTTGACTCGGTCTTCTAGGTTGTCTCTGGCGGTAATAATGATCACCGCCAGTGCGGGATGCTGAGCTCGAATATATTGCATTACTTGTAAACCATCCAGTTTAGGTAAGCCAAGGTCGAGCAACACCACATCGTATTGCTGGCAACGTAAACTGTGCAGTGCCGCTTCACCATCGCATATCCAATCAACCGCATAGGCGACATCTTTTAAGGCGCTTTGCATGGCATCGCCAATCATTTTATCGTCTTCTACTAATAAAATACGCATAGCACCTCAATCGGACACAATGACACAAAGTGAAAAGTCTTTATTAATGATGTGTTGTCGCGGCTTGCTGCTTAAATAACATTAAACACAACACCATACCAAAGAGTAATGCGGCCGACGCACTAAAGCGACTAAATTCTAATCCACCATGACTAATGGGTTTATCTAAAAAGTCACCCACTACTGCACCTAAAGGTCTGGTTAAAATAAAGCTTAGCCAAAACAACAGAGTGCGAGATATAGATCTCCAAAAATAGGCAGCTAATAACACTAATAACAGGCTACCAAAGATTAACGCACTGACATCATAACCAAGGCCAGCACTGTCTACTGTCCAGTCGCCTAGCGCTGTACCTAAGGTTTGTGACAGTAAAATCGTCACCCAGTAAAAACATTCGGTTTTGGTATTGTTTATCGACTGATTAGACAGGCTACCTGCACTGACGTACCAAATTGAAAATGACATACACAACAAGCTCACCAGTAACAATGTGCCGCCGGTATAACCTATGCCTAATGAGCGGTCGGCAAAATCAGCCATCGTTGTGCCAGCCGTTGTTGTAGCGATAATGGTGGCCCAATAAATACTCGAAGAATACTGTTTACTGCGAATTTGTATTGCTACCGCTATCGCGAATAAACCGATAAAAATAACTGAGCTAACTAAGTAGCCGAGGTTAAGCGACATCGATAAAGCATCTCCTGCCGTTTCGCCTAAGGTGGTGGCCAGTATTTTTACCAACCAAAATATTAAGGTGACTTGTGGCACTTTAGTCAGCGCCTGCTTTTGTAGTGTGTCCATATCGATGCTCACTTATGTTGATAGATTATTGGCTTTTTTGCTGTTTGGCGCGAACGGATAGGTATGCCACAAGTGCAATAATAATCACTAAAAACACAATGCTGGTGCTGGTGGTGCCAAACCCTAGGCCGCCTTTACGAATGGGTTGTGACAGTAAGTCGCCGATAGATGCACCGAGTGGACGAGTTAATATATAAGCCAGCCAAAAGCACAATACGGCATTCGCCTTGAAGCGATAAAAGGCTAGGCTTATCAGCGTAATTAACCCACCAAATACGATTGCCGACATGCCATAACCTACATTCATATCTTCCGACACCCAATCGCCCACAGCAGTACCAAGTGCGAAGGTAAATAGAATGGCCAACCAATAAAATAGCTCACGTTTAAGCGTGACAATGGAGTGGATGGATAAGGTGCGTTCTTTACTGAACCAGTATGCAAATGTTGCCGCTAATAATGCGCTAAACACCGCTGTCGATACCGGTAGAGGCACATCGAGTTTGTCTGTGAGAATGTCGGTGACTAAGGTGCCAAAAATACTGATAAGCACCACAACACTCCAATATGCACCTGGGCGATATTGGCTTTGTTTAAGTTGCACCCATAAGGCGAAAAGTAAAAATACTCCCATGATGATGCTGGTATTAATCATGCCTACGTGAAGATGGAAGCTAAGATAATCTGCAGCGGTTTCACCAACGGTGGTCGACATCATTTTGATGACCCAAAAAATCAACGTGATTTCGGGCACTTTGTTGAGCCAACCGTGTTGCGATGTATTGCTGCTACTTGGGGCATGACGGGTTACTGGTGTTATGACTATTGGTTTCATGTGGACTCCTGATCCAGTAGTGAAACATGCTGTAGTCATATAATGCCGAGCAATACTTAGCCCAAACATAGGGCTAAGTATAGAGCGACTTTTTTCGGTTATTTTTTAGCGATAGCGTTTGGCTTGGTTATTAGACTAAGACATATAGATAAACCATTTCGTTAAGCACTTACGGAGGTACTTTCATCAAATACTTTTGTGAACCATTACGGCGCATTGATAATTTTTATGCAGTTCTAGGCGCCATATATTGCGCTATAGATTACACCTAATTTTCAACAAAAGTGCTCAGTAAGTAGCTTAAAAAAGAACGGTTCGAGAGTATCTTGCATAGCGTGAGTGTGCGGTGTGTTAGTTACAGGGCACTCATCACCAAAATGACTGACGAGTTGCCCTATTTGCGCGGAATTCCATTCAGGATGAAACTGCAAACCAATAGCCTGTTGGTGGTGATACATTTGCACATTACACTGTGCTGAACGAGCTAGCGACACAATACTGTCAGGTAAGTTAATGGCTTGATAATGCCACTGCGGCACAGCCATTATCGTACCATCAGCAAAGGTTACCTCATGCCAACCCAGTTCAGGATTAGGCATATCAATGACTTGGCCACCAAGTTCAATTGCCAATAACTGCGCGCCCAAACAAATGGCCAATAAAGGGACTTGTTGAGTTAATGCCTGTTTAATTAATCTTGACTCGGTTTGCATCCAAACAGGGTTATCCACCACATTCATCGGCCCACCTAAAATAATTAATCCTCGGTAAGCATCGAGATTTTCGGGCAAAGATTCTGGTGCATAAAAACACTCAAGTTCGATACTGTGTTGTTTAGCCCACAGTGCCATTCTACCGACGCCTTCGGCAGGGTGATGCTGAAATACTGCAATAGTTTTGTGGATCATTTCAGTTCATCCAACTCTATATACACTCTTGAAACCGTAGTCATTGGACGAGTGATGTTTGGCTTTGTGTTTGGGGCCACTAGAGAAGTGTTTCTAGGTGTTGTGTCGGGCAATGCAGCACGAAGTTGGGCTTCATTGTTAAATAACTTTGCCGAATCAATAGGAATAACAATTTCTGCGGGTAAGCTATTGCCGACATTATCGAGGCGTACAATATGATCGGCATCGGGTCGAGTCGTCAGGCGTTTAACAAGAAACTGCACTTTATCGTTAGGGTTGTTATTAACCTTAAGGTAAGTATTGTTGCTGGTTTTTTGTTGCTCGAACTGAGTATCTAATTCATTGAATACTAACACCCTAGTCACGGTTAGCCCTTGGTTCTTCCATTGGATTTCACCGCCGCGTTCAAAATGGCCTTTAACAATATCCACGTTTAAATGTTCAATATGGCTAGGGTGATCAGGAGATAACATCGATAGGTCAAATTGTTGCGGCACTATGGTCCAAATTGGATATCCACTAGCAGCCGATAACGTTAAGCCATTTATGACAGCGGTGTTGATCTGAGGATCATCAAAGGTTAGCTGCAACACGACTTGGGCATTATGTGGGAGGTGAAACATCGGTAAATGCGAGGCAAATAAACCATATTCACTGCCAAACAATAGCATGCCGTGAAGTCCAACTCGAACTTGTGGCGTTACAGGGCTATTCGATGAGGTATCAACTTGTGTCGCGTTGGTAGTCAGTGGCAGTAGCATCAAAATGGCCAATAAACCCCGACTGAAATACTTGTAAAAGCGGCGTATGGATAATGGCGAAAACAGTGTGGTGATATAGCGATTTAATAGCATATTAGCGGCTCTTCTGTGTAGATGGCAGATGGGGCCGTCCCCGATGTGAATACCTGTCGATGAAAAGTGGTGAATGTCAGGCTGAGGTCGTCCTCAATGGGTTAATCATATCGATTAAATATATAATTAACCAGTTGTTATGCAGGGTAACTCACAATATGGATTCAGTTCCAAAAGCAAACCTATGCAGTAATTTTATTGAAAGTCCTACCTACAATTGATTAGTCGACATTCGCTGTTATTTGCACCAAACATTAACAATAGTTCCCGTTTTGGAATTGATTCCATCGATATGATGAAGCGTCAATAATATAAAAAGGGGTGATAACCTATGAGCAATATAGATCTATTAGGGCGCCGTAAGTTTATTGCAGGTCTAGGTATTGCTGCTGGTGCAGCGATGGTAGCACCAGCAATGGCAGTGTCTGAAAAGGCAGATGGTGTTAAATGGGACAAAGAAGTTGAAATCGTCATTATTGGTTCTGGTTTTGCGGGGTTAGCTGCCGCAATCGAAGCCACCAAACATGGTGCAAAAGACGTTCATATATTTGAAAAAATGTCCTATTTTGGTGGTAACTCGGCGATTAACGGTGGGCTTTTTGCCGCACCAGGCACGCCGATGCAAAAGAAAGAAGGTGTTGAAGACTCGGTAGACAGAATGGTTAATGACCAATTATTGTCTGGCCGTGGCATTGCCGATGAAGGGTTATTGCGTCATGTCGCATCTCATGCGGTTGAAGCGTTACAAATGACCTTAGATGCGGGTTCTGAATACCATCCTTACTTACAACAACTAGGTGGTCACTCGGTTGCACGTACTTACCAAACCTCAGTAAGTTGTGGTGCTGGTATCACCCAACCATTGTACAAAGAGTGTAAACGTATTGGTGTAAACACCCACAATCGTTCAAAATTTGAAGGATTCCTCGTTGGTAATAAAGGCGAAGTTGTTGGTGTTAAAATGCGTCAAAATTATCACTTTGGCGAAGACCAGCCTGGTAAAGTCCTCAATATTCGCGCCAAACGTGGTGTGATTATGGCTACCGGTGGCTTTGCACAAAATGTTGATTTACGTATGGCTCAAGATCCTACTTTAACTGCAGACGTTGGTTGTACCAACGCACCAGGTGCAACAGGCGAGGGCATGTTTGAAATGTTCCGTTTAGGAGCTATTCCTGTGCATTTGGCTCACATTCAATCAGGCCCTTGGGCTTCACCTGATGAAGGTGGCTTTGGTTATGTGTCTAACTATTCAATTTTCAACTTACCTCATTCAATTGCTGTTAGCCGCACAACCGGTAAGCGTTTCATGAATGAAATTGCCGATCGTAAAACACGTGCAGATGCTGAATTAGAAAATCGTGATGAACAAGGCAATCCTGTACCACCGCTGTTGATCACCAGTTTTAAAGATTCTAAAGCGCATCCAAACACAAACAAAGTGATTAAATACAATGTCGGTTGGAAGTTCGATTCAGTTGAAGAGTTAGCAACACACTTTGGTGTGCCTTTAGCTGGCTTAAAAGCACAAATTGCTGAATACAACGGTTATGTTAAAACTGGCGAAGATAAGCAGTTTGGTAAAAACATGCTCAAGGCGGCTGGAAAATATATCGAAGCACCCTTTACCGTTGTGCGTTTATGGCCAAAAGTACATTACTGTCAAGGTGGTGTAAAAGTTAATAAAAATGCCGAAGTGGCAGATAGTTTTACTGGTAAGTCTATTGCAGGTCTTTATGCCGCAGGTGAAGTGTGTGGTGGTATTCATGGCGTTAGCCGTTTAGGCAGTTGTTCTATCCCAGAATGTATGGTGATGGGCATGACTGCTGCTAGAAGTCTTATGAACGTTTAACTAGACCAGTGAACAAGAGGAATCATTAATGAAAAACTTTAATATTATACTTGGGCTGGTACTACTTGGATTAACCAGTTTATCAGTACAGTCAGCAGAGATCCGTGACTACCATAAAGAGGTTATCGGTAAAGACTGTAAAACCTGTCATGATAATGGCATCAAGCAGTTTCCATCTGACCAATCCTGTTTGCAGTGTCATGATGTCGATGACTTAGCAAAGAAAACAGCCCGAAGTGAAGAAGACAAGTGGCAAAACCCACACAATAACCTTCACTATGGTAAAGATGTACCTTGCCAAGAGTGTCATGGCGAACATACACCTAAAAAACCATTATGCAGTAACTGTCATACGTTTAAGTTTGATAAGCATAAAGGGTAAACCACAGCTCATTCTATCTATTCATTTCCGTGTAAATGCCAATCATTGATTGGCATTTTTCTATTTTCATCCCCGTTAACATCTCTGCTCCATCACAGATTTTTCAGTTAACTGACCAATAAACCTGCAGACAAAACACCTCTTTTGGCTTGCAATGCAGTTAATTGATCCACGTCTACATTCGTAAAATCCCAACAGAGTACTATCACGATCTCTAAAGCAGTAATCCCTGCTATTTCATTCAAGACATTTAGGTTTTAAATAGAGTTAACACTATGATGATATTAGAAATAATTATTGTGCTTGGGGCGATTTACCTCGGCGCAAGAATGGGCAGTATAGGGATAGGTTTTGCTGGAGGTGTAGGGGTATTAATTCTTACCGTTGGATTAGGGTTAACGCCAGGTGCTATCCCCATCGATGTGATGCTGATTATTATGTCGGTTATTACCGCCATCGCTTCGATGCAAGAAGCGGGTGGCATGGACTATTTGGTGTCTATTGCAGAAAAATTGCTGCGTAAGCACCCGAAACACATTACTTTTTTAGCACCAATAGTGACTTACACTATGACCTTATTTGCCGGAACTGGTCATACAGCATTTTCGACGCTGCCTGTGATTGCTGAAGTAGCAAAAGAGCAAGGTATTCGTCCATCTCGGCCGTTATCTATAGCGGTTGTCGCCTCACAAGTGGCGATTACAGCATCACCCATTTCAGCTGCTGTGGTGTTTTTTTCGGGTATTTTAGAACCGTTCGGAGTTGATTATTTAGTGTTGTTGGCTGTGTGTATTCCATCGACGCTTATTGCTTGTTTAATCGGTGCAGCAGTTGCGTCGATACTCGGCAAACCGCTAGCACAAGATCCTATTTATCAGCAGCGTTTAGCCAGCGGATTGGTGAAAACTCGTGGTGAAACTCAAGTCACGTTATTACCGGGTGCTAAGCGATCGGTTGCCATATTCTTGATTGCGATAGTGGCGGTGATGTCTTATGCCACTGCGATATCTGACAAAGTGGGCTTAATTACACATCCAGTGCTGTCGCGCGATGTGGCTATTATGTTGTTTATGCTCTCTGCCGCAGCAGCAATAACGTGGTTTTGCCGTTTAGATGCCAGTAAAATTTCTAACGCATCAACATTTAAGTCTGGCATGTCGGCGTGTATTTGTGTGCTGGGTGTAGCCTGGTTGGGTGACACTTTTGTGTCTAATCATATTGACGAAATTAAAAACGTTGCAGGAACCTTACTTCAAAGTCAGCCTTGGCTGTTATCGGTAGCGTTATTTTTTGCCTCAATGTTATTGTATTCACAAGGGGCAACCACTAAAGCGTTAATGCCTGCTGCATTGGCGATTGGAGTGAGTCCATTAACGGCGATAGCCTCATTTGCAGCGGTTAGCGCGTTATTTGTATTACCTACTTACCCAACGCTGTTGGCTGCCGTAGAGATGGATGACACTGGCTCAACGCGGATTGGCAAGGCGGTTTTTAACCACCCATTTTTGATTCCTGGCGTGGTGACAATTACATCGAGCGTGTTATTGGCCTTTTTGTTTGGCAGCCTAATGTTGTAAGTCACAGTAGAAACGAGAGTAGATATGTAGATATGTAGATATGTAGATATGTAGGTATGTAAATAGTAGAGCAGGCAGAGCTGGTTGATGTGAGAACTGGCTAGTCGAGTTGATAGCCCTTGTGCTCGACATTGGCTTTAATCAAATTAATCAGCTGTAACGTAGCGTAGGTTTGCGTATCTGGGTTGAGATAAAGCGATTCATTAAACATGGGCAGTATAGGTAATCCATGTTCAATCGGGTCTAGCACCTGCATTTGGTCGGTGATTCTAAATTCGGCTATTGGCGCAATCACTAAGTCGTTCTCGACAGCCATGCATAAGGCTTGTGGTGATGGGGTCGACAGCAATACATTAATGGGCCGCATCGAGAGTCGATGGTTAGCAAACACTTGCGCTCTAATCGGGCAATTTTCTGGATATAAACCCATCAGGATCGTCTTGCGCTTATGAGCTTTGCCTTCGACCGCCGCAACCCACTTAAAGCGACGAGTAAAGAGTAATTCGCCGTTAGTCGGTAGTTGCCAATGGGTTGCGACAATGACGTCAAATTCCCCTTGGTGTAAGCGTTTGTATAAGTTACCACTTACGTCAGTGTCGATAACAAGCTCTATGTTAGTAAATTCGCGGATAAATTCTAATAAACAGCTGCTTAAGTAGCACTTTATAAAGTCGGTGGGTACACCAAGGCGGATCACTTCACGGTTTTGGCAATCTTTTAACTCATCAATAGCTTGTGAATTAAGTTGCATCATTTTATAGGCGTAGTTAAGCAGCGTTTCACCAGACTCGGTCAAGGTCACGCCTTTGTTGTCTCTAATCAGCAAGGTTTGGCCGACACTTTCTTCAAGTTTTTTAACTTGTAGGCTAAGTGTTGATTGGGTTCGGCAAATTTTATCGGCTGCTTTAGACAAGTTGCCACATTCAGCAATAGCAATAAAACTTTCTAATAATTCTATTTTTAACATGGGCTATTGAATAAGTTCATAGTGGTATCAGTATTACTCAATAAAGGGTATCCACAAAGCTTGCTATAGTGTAAATGTGAACTGTTAACGCTTTATTAACCAAAATAAGATGGGGCCCGAAATGAGCAGCTGGGAACAACGTGGCAACTATCTGATAGAAGTATCACAACGTTGTTTAAAAGGGCATAAAACCTTTGATTTATGCCGCTCGCATTTAGTTCAAGCTAGCCAGATATCTAAAGGCACCATCTACAATCACTTTACCTCAGAGGCCGACTTAATTATTGCCGTTGCCTGTGCGGACTACCGCAATTGGCTGATGCAAGCTGAACAAGACACGCAGCAGTATAGCGACCCTTATTTACGGTTTATTTTTCATCATTGCCAACGTTTGTATCGTATTTTGTCTGAGCAAGCATTTGTCATTGCCCGAGTGGTTCCTAACGAGGCCGTTTTATCACAAGCGAGTGATTACTATCGTGAGCGCTTTGATCGCGTGCTTGAACAATATAAACAGTGGAATGCACAAACCTTAACGGAAATTGGTGAGGTCAGTGGCTTTAACCGCAGTGAGTTACTGTGTGACTATTTACGCGGTGCGATGATCAATAGTGATGATGCGCAAAAGCACTATAACGATGCAGAAATGTACTATCAACATAGTTTTGCTATGACGCAACTTATGGGGCATTCACAAAAGCGTCCACCTAATATTAAGGTGTTTGTACAGTGGTTGGCTGACAAAAAGGCATAAAAAAACCGTGTTTAATAACACGGCTTTTTATTAACTATTAGTAACTTAACGCATAGTAACAAACTCTTCTGCGCCAGTAGGATGTATCGCAACAACTGAGTCAAAGTCTGCTTTGGTTGCGCCCATTTTCATTGCCACGCCAAAACCTTGCAGTATTTCATCCATGCCAAAACCGATACCGTGAATACCGACAACCACTTCATTATCACCCGCACAAACCAGTTTCATTTTGCAGGCTTGGCGATGTGCTGTAACAGCTGAGTACATAGAGGTAAACGTTGAGGCGTAAACCTTAATATTGTCTTGGCCATACTTTTCAGCGGCTTCTGGTTCAGTTAAGCCCATGGTGCCGATGGGTGGATGGCTAAATACCACTGTCGGAATTAAGCTATAATCCATTTTGGCATCAGGTATGTTGCCGAATAAACGTTCTGACAATAAACGACCCGCTTTAATCGCGACGGGAGTTAATTCAACACCGCCCGCCATAATGTCGCCAACACAATAAACACCTTTCGCGGTGGTATTTTGCTGCTCATCAGTAATGACATAGCCTTTAGCATCTAACTGCACATCGGTATTTTCTAAGCCGATATTGCCCGTTGATGGTGAACGACCAATAGCCCAAATTAGGCAGTCAATCGTTAAGCTTTGGTCATTTTCTAATAGTAACGTCAGACTATCATCAGCATTTTTGGTGACCGATTTAGGTACGCTGTGAGTATGAAGCGTTGGGCCATCGGCGGCCATAGCATCAACTAATGCGTCGGTCAAAATTGGGTCAAAGTTACGTAGTGGTGCATGCTTACGTACTAATAAATGCGTTTCGCTGCCTAGTGCATGTAACACACCCGCAACTTCAACAGCTATATAACCGGCACCCACAACGGCTACACGCTTAGGTTGTTCACGTAATGCGAAGAAACCGTCTGAGTCGATACCGTATTGTGCACCAGGAATGTTAGGAATTGTTGGTGTTCCGCCAGTGGCAACCACAATATGGTCGGCAGTGTAGTGCTCGCCATCAACGTCAATGGTGTTGTTATTAATAAAGCGACCATAGCCATTTAATAAAGTGACTTTATTGCTCGCAAATCCACGGCTATAAGCATCATGAATGCGACTAATGTAGGCTTCACGATTGTCGACGAGTGTACTCCAATCGAATTTATTGACGGTAACATCAAAACCATAGTCTTTAGCGTAGAGGTTCAGCGCTTCAGCGACATGAGCGCCATACCACATGACTTTCTTAGGGACACAGCCGACGTTAACACAAGTGCCGCCAACGTGTTTTGCTTCAATAATTAATACTTTTGCGCCACGCATTGCTGCACGGTTTGCTGAGGCGATGCCGCCACTGCCTGCGCCAAGCGCGATATAGTCAAAATGTTGAGCCATGATGATCTCCACTAGTTTAATGTATCCATTGTAGGGGGGATTGTGTTTGCAATCTAGTCGTTAAACCAATGCATTGTTAACGTTTATGTTGGCATTCACCACGGTCAACGTTATTAGGGCCGCTGGTTGCGCACTTAAGACAGGTCCACTCGCTTTCCCTAATATCAATTTCATCTTGATAATGACTAAATTGACTGTTTTGGGTCTGACGTTGTTTTTTCTGAAGATGTTTTATGCGGTTATTGAGCCAGCGACAACTTGGATCATTGGCGATTGTTTTACTGGCTATAGCCGTGTTGGTTATGGTGGAGTGCTTTGAGATTGATGAGCGCGTGTTGTTTTGTTTGGTTGTTGGTTTTTTGTGGCTTGGTTTAAGGTAAATATCGTCGGCTCGATATTCTAACGCTGAGCGTTGCTCGGTGGGGATAATAATCACATTACCTTGATGATCGGTCGCATATTGCGACGGGAGTGAGTTGGCATTGTCATTGGTTAATGGGGGGCGTTTATCGGGCTCTTTGATAATTAGTTTGGTGAGCTCGCTGGCAAGTAATGAGGTACTGAGTAGCATCATCCAAACAGTAAATAATACAAATAGCATATTGATAAGTCGAGTTAACATAAGCTTCCTTGCTTGAGTAAAGGTGGCATCCAGTAGCCCCTTTAGTCTAGTCTTGGATTGCTAAAATGCTAGCAAAGCTTAAAAACTCAGTTTGAAATGCACCCCTGCATAGGTTTGATCTAAGCTGCCTTGAATATCGTCGGCACTGGCTTGTTGCTTAATGTCTCCTTGAGCGATGCTGTGGCTAATGTGCGCAGACAATGCCATTGAATCATTAAGTTTCTGTTCGGCTTCTAGTCCAAATTGGAAATGGTTAGCACCGTTGTGTTCTTCACTGCTGTATTGAAAATCAAACCCCTGAACAATGTAAGGTGTCAAAGTGAAGTGTTGAGTGATTTCCCATGGACTATGTATGCTCAGTTCAATGAAATAGCCGCCAGCTTCGGTTGCATAAGTGTAGTTAACCGCGGGTACAAACCACGTTAATCCATTAACCGTTAACGCGCCGAAAAATTCATTATCAGAACAGCGCTCATCACCATAAAATTCTAAGCGCTGATAGCCTACTGTGGCATCAATATTATTAGTGAGATGTAAGGTATATTCTAACCCTAGGTTCCATTCCACATAGTTCACCTGGTCTGCTCGACCTACAATGGCATAAACAGCGAGGTCGTTTTGTTCAATATTGGCCACTGCCCATGCAATACCGCCATGATCTAAATTGTCACGACCTTGAGTGACGTAATTATTTTCCCAAGCAACATCAAACCCCGCAGTCGGCTGGTATTCTGCCGTGGCGAATGCTGACGAGGTTGTCAGTAAACACATCATAATAGCCATTGTGCGATAAAAGGCGCGGCTACAATGGTTACGGTTTGATAGGCAAAAATCAAAGGTCATGTTTATTGAACTCATAATAGAAAAATGGAACAGTGCTTTTAATAAAGCGAATGGTAGTCCTTTTAACGTGAAAATAAATGATAATCAGTCTCGTTTGGGATCAGCCTGTCAATATTGATTGTGTAAATGAAGTGTAAAGTTAAATTGGGACCTGAGTCACTCTATTTATTGAATAAACCAGCTAGGGGGTAGAGCTGGTTATAAGTTGAATCAACGATAATATAGTCAAATTTGGCGATAAGAAGGTCAGATCGTCGCCTCGAAACCGAGGTTATATTTATTAGGATAAATTGTTTTTACGCTTGAAAACGGCAACATTTAACCCAATATAGGCTAAATACTCACGCGACATATTTCGAGGAATCTTTATGAGCAATCCATTGCTAAGTAGCGCAGAATTACCAGAATTTTCAAAAATTAAACCTGAACACATTCAGCCTGCAGTTGAGCAAGCCATTGCCAAATGTCGTGAGACTATTGAAGTACTATTAGCAAAAAATAGCCAATACACTTGGGACAATCTCATTGAGCCTCTTGAAGATGTTGACGATGAGTTAAGCAAAATGTGGTCGCCTGTGTCGCACATGAACTCGGTGATCAGTAGTGATAAATTACGTGATGCTCACGATGCTTGTTTGCCGTTGTTGTCAGATTACGGCACCTATGTTGGCCAGCATCAAGGTTTGTACGAGGCGTATAAATCGATTCATGAATCGACAGACTTTGCCCTGTTAACTCAAGCGCAAAAAATGGTGATAGAGCAGAGCTTACGTGATTTTGAATTGTCGGGTATTGGCTTGGATGACAGTCAAAAAGCGCGCTATGGCGAAATGGTTAAACGCTTATCTGAACTCACCAGTAACTTTTCTAATCAACTGTTAGATGCCACCGAAGCGTGGACTAAGCTTATTACCGACGAAGCAGATTTAGCGGGTTTACCTGAGTCAGCCATCGCCGCAGCTAAAGCTATGGCCGACGCTAAAGAGCAAAAAGGTTGGTTATTCACCTTAGATTTTCCGTCTTATTTGCCTGTGATGACCTATAGCGAAAACCGTGAGTTACGCGCAGAGTGTTACCGTGCATTTGTGACTCGCGCATCTGACCAGGGTCCTAATGCTGGTGAGTTTGATAACACCAATAACATGAATGAAATTGTGGCATTGCGTCATGAGTTAGCCAATTTACTCGGTTTTGCTAGCTACGCGGATAAATCGTTAGCCACCAAAATGGCAGAAAATCCAGCACAAGTATTGGGCTTTTTAAACGAGTTAGGCGAACGGTCTAAAGACCAAGCGTCAACTGAATTAGCCGAACTGCGTGCCTTTGCCAAAGACCATTACAACGTGACCGAAATGGCCTCATGGGATTTGAGTTTTTACGCTGAAAAACTGCAGCAACACAAGTACGAAGTGTCGCAAGAAATATTGCGTCCGTATTTCCCAGAAGACAAAGTCTTGTCAGGCTTGTTCTATACCGTTAATCGCTTATTTGGTTTAACTATTAGCGAACAAAAAGGCGTAGACACTTGGCATAAGGATGTTCGTTTCTTCCATATTCATGACGCCGATAAAGTACATCGTGGCAGCTTCTACCTAGATTTGTATGCTCGTAGCGGTAAACGTGGCGGCGCATGGATGGACGATTGTCGCAGTCGCCGGGTTACCTCTACTGGTTTGCAAAAGCCGGTGGCCTATTTAACCTGTAACTTTAATGGTCCTGTCGATGGCAAACCGGCGTTGTTTACCCATGACGAAGTCACCACCATGTTCCATGAGTTTGGCCACGGCATTCACCACATGTTAACCAAAGTGGATGTGGGCGGAGTGTCGGGTATCAATGGTGTACCTTGGGATGCAGTAGAGCTGCCAAGTCAGTTTATGGAAAACTGGTGCTGGCAAGAAGAAGCATTAGCGGAAATTTCTGGCCACTATGAAACGGGCGAACCATTACCAAAAGCATTGTTAGACAAAATGCTAGCGGCCAAAAACTTCCAGTCGGGCATGATGATGGTGCGCCAACTTGAGTTTTCACTGTTCGATTTTAGAATGCACCACGAGTTTGACCCCGCTAAAGGCGTCGATATCCAAGGTATTTTAGACCAAGTTCGCAGCCAAATTGCGGTATTAACCCCGCCAAGCTTTAACCGTTTTCAACACGGTTTTGCCCACATTTTTGCGGGTGGTTATGCCGCAGGTTATTACAGCTATAAATGGGCCGAAGTATTATCGGCAGATGCGTTCTCGCGTTTTGAAGCCGAAGGTATTTTTAATGCTGAAACAGGTAAAAGCTTCCTAAATAACATTCTTGAAATGGGGGGAAGTGAAGAGCCAATGGAGCTATTTAAACGCTTCATGGGCCGTGAACCCAATACAGATGCTTTATTGCGTCACAGTGGTATTGCAGTGTAAACCAAGCAAAATACATGGTTAAAAAATTAACAGCATAAACGCGAGTTTATGCTTTTTTTTTGCTGTTCAATCGACAATAAGTATACCCATTTCGCACTAAATTTATCACAGCCAGTAAACTACAGCATCTACTTTAGGTATTAAATTCAACAAACTGATCTTGCTGTTCACGTTATATATATTGTTACGACAAACTTAAAAGTATCGTTTATCGATAATTTATTGCTGATAAAAGGTTTGTGTGTTAACTTCAGTTTAACATTAACCAGCTTAGAATGATCATGGATAGAATTGTCTCGTTAAGTAAATGGATTAAATTGCTGATTGTATTTTTAGCTTTATTACAAGTCACTAGTTATAGCGGCACTATGGTGTTCGGAGAATTCCAAGCGGGTGAATATGTGTTAACCATTGATTGGTGGGGTTGGTTTAGCAGCTATCTAGCCGTCGACTTTGGTACACCTTGGCAAGCACTCGCTCAAAGCCTTTATGATGCGGGATTTCATCCTGGGATCATTCTGGGCAGTGTTGAAATTCTACCTTACCTGTTTATTTACTATTTTCTCTACCAACTTTTTGGCCTGTATCAGCAAGGTCATGTGTTTACTCCACGTAACTTCCGCTGCTTGAGCCGTATTGCCTTAGTATTTTTAGTCTGGATTTTACTCAGCCTTTTCTACCCGATGATCATCGCATTTACATTGCACTTTAGTGGTACATCTAGTGCGGTACCTGTTTATTTTAGCCTTGGCAGTCAAGAATTAAAGTATGCACTTTTCGGAATGATTTTTTACTGTGTGGCATGGGTAATGAAGCATGCAACTGAGCTTCAAGAAGAGGCGGAGTTGACAATTTAATGGCCATAATTATTGAGCTGGATGTGATGTTGGCAAGGCGAAAAATGAAGTCCACTGAACTAGCTGAATTGATAGGTATAACCCCTCAAAATTTGTCGGTGCTTAGAAGTGGCCGCGCAAAAGCGATTCGATTTTCGACACTAGACGCTATTTGCCAGCATTTACAATGCTCGCCAGGTGACATTTTAGTCCACAAGGACGATGAATAAATTAAGGACAATAATATGCAAAATTTGCTTAAAAAAATAACCACAGTAGCAATGTTAGGCACCACAATGCTGGTTACTTCAGGGTGTACTATGCGCCTAAGTGAAAGCACCTTTATTGCCAGCGATGAAGTCCCCACAGCCTTTACCGCTGAGTTTACTCAACAATTACAGCAGGCGATGCCTAATCATTTGATTACCCCAGTCAGCTTAGAGTCAATTGATCACGTTAAGTTAAATGGTTTTTATATCGATAACCCCAATAGCCTTACAACCTTGGTCTTTTATCAAGGCAACGGCATGAAAATCGAACCACATGGCCTGTCGGTACTGACCACATTATCAACGCTCAATACCGATATTTTAGTAATGGATCGTCGTGGATTAGGGGCAAGTGAGGGTCAACCAAGCATTAACAATATTATTGCAGATGCTCAGCAACAACTGGATTATTTACATCAGCAATATCAGCCTGAAAAAGTGATATTGCACGGTTACTCATTAGGCAGTTTTATTGCCGCTGATTTAGCAAAAAATAATAAAATAGATGCGCTGGTTTTACACGGTTCAGCAACTAATGCCGACGACTGGGTTGATGAAAAAACACCGTGGTATATGGCACCGTTTATGACTTTGGAAATGTCAGAAGATTTTCGTAAAACAGATAATAAGCAAGTGGTCGCGCAATATTATCAAGGGCCATTATTGGTGATTGCGGCAGAAGATGATGAAGAAGTCCCGCCTGAACTGTCTGAAAAACTGTTTGTCGCTAGTCAGTCAGCCAATAAGCAGTTAATTATGGTGCCCAACGTTGGCCATCAAGGCATGTTAGACGATGCCAATACCATGAGTCAGTATCAAACGTTTATTACTGCATTGTGATTTAGTTTGTCTCCAAATTAATTTCACATGGATGTGAACAGATTCATTAAGCCACAATAGTTGCTATTGACCTAAAGGCGGCTGCCATAACTCGACTTTATTACCTTCAGGATCGATGACCCACGCAAACTTGCCGTATTCAGATTCATCTATTTTATCGAGGACATTACAGCCTTCTGCTTTGAGGGCTGCTATGACAGCGTGAAGGTCTTCAACGCGATAGTTGATCATAAATGGGGCTTGGCTTGGGGAAAATTGGTCGCTTTTCTCTGAACTCACCGCCCAGATAGTGGTTCCACCTACGGGCTTGTTATTTGAGTCGCTCCAAGAAAAAGCCGCGCCGCCCCATTCTTGAACATCAATGCCCAGATGACGCTTGTACCAAGCCTGCAATGCAGGTGCATCTTTTGCTTTAAAAAATATGCCGCCGATACCAGTGACGCGTTTCATGTGAACCTCCATATATCATGTTTAAAACCATGTTCTGCTATAGGGCTAGTGTCCTAATATTGGTTGCTGAGTAATATGTTAACGTTACAAATATGCTTTTTTTAAAGTGTTATAACCAATTTTTTATGTGAGTTGGAATGAGTCTATGAGCTGCTAATTTGCATAAAATATTCGTGCTGATCTTCACCGGTAATTTCAAACCCTAACCTTTTGTATAGTTGCAACGCAGGGTTCTGTTTTAATACAGTTAACTCAATCAATTTTGGCTTCGAGTCTGTGATAATTTGTTGTAATATTTTTTGACCAAATCCTTGCCTTTGAAACAATGGATGGATTTGGATCTGCATGATTTCGACTGTAGCTTCACTGACTCGATATTTTAACGTCCCGATTAACTCGTTGGCGTACATGACCAGATAAGAGCATTCATAAGCATCGTTTAATCTATATTCATGTTGCGCATCAGACAAGAACTGCCCAGACTTTTCTAAATGCTCAACCATGGTTAATTTACGTAAATCGAGTAGGTAGGTTTTGTCTTTTTCGGTGGCGGGAATAAATTCACATCTCATTTATACCTCGTTGCGCATCGGTTATGACGTTTGACTTGTAATATGACATTACTATAAGCCAAATAGAACTTATTCTATATTTAAGATATTTTTTTATAACTTATTAGATGTAAAAAAAGAGGCGCCATTTAATAATGCGCCTCTTATTTTTATCTGATAGTGCGTCACTCTTGTGACAGCCTATTAATGACTTTATTAATTACGCCAGCTTTAAATCATACTGGTTACGGTACATCACCATGTCTTCGATGGTGAGTACAGGCATGTTGTGCTTAAGGCCAAAGGCGATAATTTCTGGTGTTTTGGCCATGCTGCCATCTTCGTTGGCCAGTTCGCATAATACGCCAGCTGGCATTAAGCCTGCCATTTGCATTAAGTCGACAGTGCCTTCGGTATGACCGCGACGAGACATCACTCCGCCAGCGCGAGCACGTAATGGGAATACGTGTCCAGGATGAGCCAAGTCAGATGCTTTGGCATCGCGGTTTGCGGCTGTTTTAATGGTGGTCACGCGATCTTGTGCGGAAACGCCAGTGGTAACACCGTGCTTTGCTTCAATTGAGATGGTAAACGCAGTTTGATTGGCGCTGTTGTTATTAATAACCATTGGCGGCAATTGTAACTTGTTGGCGTGTTCGTCAGTTAAGCATAAACACACAATGCCGCTGCATTCGCGGATCATTAATGCCATTTGGGCTGTGGTTAAATGCTCGACAGAATAAATAATGTCGCCTTCATTTTCACGATCTTCATCGTCTAGCAATAATACGCCTCGGCCTTCTCTTAGCGCGGCTAGTGCGAGTTCTACTCGGGTGATTGGATCGCCAAATTCGGCAAGTAGTGATAACTGATTCATGGTTGTACTCCTAAAATGACCAGAATCAGGGCTTGTAAAGAGGGATATAAATCCAAAACAAATTGCATCAACAAGCCGGGGCTAATTGATGTATCTCTATTCTCTCTCATCCGGACTGTAACCGTCGGCTCTGGACTGTTAGACATTACTCATGAGTAAATACCTAAGTCACCAGATCTGCTGACCTCGACGAATCGAGCGCTCGCGGGCTCACTTTTTCAAGTTTACCGCCGGTGGGGAATTGCGCCCCGCCCTGAGAATTATAAACAATGTGTTTGCGCTGATTTGGCTGTAATCGACTCAACGACTACGGCGTTATTGTTAGTAAGTTAGGTGAAACTCAGTTAACTCACTGTCAATTTAATCAAAACGCCTCGCTATGTTAATCAGTTAAGCCACAGATGAAAAGGGGGATAAGTCTCAAAAAGAGTAACAAATAAAGTGTAATGCCAATTTTGTGCTACCAAATACAGCTAAAGCCGCTTGCTCGCTGGTATGACCTTTGTTAGCCTGTCGCGCTTACATTAGGAGTAACCGTGCATGAATCTGTATTTTCGTATTATTTTGTTGTTTTTATGGCGAATAGGTCATTGTAAAAGTATTGGTTTTTTAGGCACTAGCCGAATTGATTATCGTGCTTTACCGTTAGATTGCGATATCAATATGCATTTAACTAACTCGCGTTATCCTGCTTTTATGGATTTAGCGCGCACCTATTTGATTGCCGAAATGGGTTTGATGAAACAGTTTCTAAAAAACAAATGGTTACCGATAGTGAATGCGGCAGAGTTTACTTATATCCGCGATATTAAGCCGTTTGAAAAGTTTACCATTGAAACTAAAATCGTTGGTTGGGACGAAAAATACTTTTATATTGAGCATCGTATGGTTACCGCCCGTGGTTTACATTGCATTGCGCATGTTCGTGGTGTGTTTGTATGTCGAGGTAAACAAGTGCCTATTGAAACCTTAATTGCTGCTGCCGGTTACACAGGTGACACACCTGAAATGCCTGCTGAAGTGGTTAAATGGAAACAGTTTTTACAACTTAAAAAAGAACGTAATATATAGCGTTAGTTGTTTTTGGTATCAATGTTAATGTTTAAAGATCAACAAGCCTTTATCTGCCGTATTGGCAGATTATTGCTTGGGTTAAAGGAGCTACGCGGTGGCATTAGAAAAGTTCAGTGATATTTGGGCGCGAGCATGTGAGCGTAAAGGCGGGCCAGCGGCAGTTAAGTCATTGCTGCCTGGCACTCTCGATGCCGATGAAATCGGCGAATATACTGATGCGCAGTTATTGTCTATTATGAGTAAACGCGTGTTTCAAAGTGGCTTTGTGTGGCGAGTGGTTGATAACAAATGGCCTGCGTATGAAAAAGCCTTTTTTGACTTTGAACCAATGAAGGTGCTGATGCTGTCACCCGATCAAATTCAACAGCGGGCAACCGACCCAGTGCTTATTCGGCATCAAAAGAAAACCCAGGCGATTGTTGATAACGCTTATATGATCCAGCAGATTAATGCAGAACACGGCAGTTTTGCGGAATTTATTGCTCATTGGCCAAGCGATGACATTACTGGTTTGTGGCAAGTGCTTAAAAAGCGCGGCACCCGTTTAGGTGGCAATACTGGGCCTTATTTTTTACGTGCAATAGGTAAAGATACCTTTTTATTAAGCCAAGATGTGCAGTCATATTTAACTGCTCATAACGTCGTTGATGCTGGCTTTACATCGCAAACCGCTTTACGCCAAACCCAAGCTGCATTCAATCATTGGCAACAAGAATCTGGCATGAGTTTAGCGCATATCAGCCGTATTATTTCATTCGGTGTGGGTGATAACCGAGTGTAGAGTAGCCAACAATGGACTTATGCCTGATAACGACATAAAAACATGGTAACGATGCTTGCGGCAATGTCATCTTTTTGTTGTTCGTTTAATGGCTCTTCGACTTGAAATATTAATGGCCAAAAACATTGGCCTTTAATCAAGCTTTGCACTTCTGTTTGGGCCAGTTCAACATTTTTCACTGTTAAGCGTCCGTCCAGCGTTGCTGCTTTTATCCAGCGCAAAATAGCCGTTTCTTCTTTAATTACCTTTTGTAATTCTTCTTGCATTTCAGTGGTATAAAACAGATGGCCAATCACCATTCGCGATACTTCAACGTGCTCTTCTGATTGAATATAATCCATATCAAAACGCACCAACTGTTGCAGTTGTTCAGCCAAAGGTTGATGTGAGTCATATACCACAGAGGGTTGAGATAATGCTTGTTGCCATAAATCAGTCATCAAGGTCATCACCAAAGCTTCTTTGGTGGCAAAGTGGTTGTACACTGTTCGCTTAGACACTCCAGCTACTTCGGCTAATTTATCCATACTCGTTGCCGCAACCCCTAATTCTTTAAAGGTTGTTCTAGCTGCTTCAATAATCGCGGCGCGTTTAATCTGGCTGCGTGTTTGCTTTTCTGTGTTCATTGGTTTCATCTAATCAATCTTATTGTAATATTTTACACTGAGTAGTTTACTTTTCAACAAGGGATTATTAAACTACACCGTGTAGTTTACTTTTGGAAGCGATAGATGAAAATATTAATGAGTCTTTTAGTCGCGCTTGGTGCATTGATTGTGATTATTTTGATCAATAAATATTGGACTGAATCGCGTGGAAATAAGACACAAATCTTCAGCAATACCGAGAAAGTCTATCAAGCGGGTATTAGCAGCTTATGGCCAATTGCCAAAGCCTATTGGTCGACAAAGCGTCAAGCGCCCATTCCCCAAGGTGTGATCCCATTAGAAGCATTAACCCCAGAGATATTGGCTCAATCGACACAAGATACCGTTTATCGTTTAGGTCATTCGACGTTATTGATGCGTCTTGATGGCGAATATTTATTGATTGATCCGGTATTTAGCGAGCGAGCATCACCGGTGCAGTGGGCAGGACCGAAACGTTTTCATCAATCGCCAATCAGTATTGCTGATTTACCGGCAATAAAGGCGGTGATTATTAGCCATGATCATTACGATCACCTCGATAGCGCTGCCATTGAGCAATTGGCTACCAAGGTGCAACATTTTGTTACCCCACTTAAAGTGGGTAAGTACTTAACGGCTTGGGGCGTTGATCCTATTCAAGTGACCGAACTGGAATGGTGGCAGTCTGTTGAATTAAATGGCTTGAGTATTACCGCGACACCAGCGCAACATTTTTCAGGCCGTGGCTTGCTTGATCGGAACCAAACCTTATGGGCGAGTTGGGTTATTCAAGGTTTACAACATAAGGTGTTTTTTAGCGGAGACAGCGGCTATTTTAATGGATTTAAAGAAATTGGTGAGCGTTATGGGCCATTTGATCTCAGCATGATTGAAACGGGCGCCTATAATGAATTGTGGAGTGATATTCATATGTTGCCAGAGCAAAGCCTACAGGCGCATATTGATGTTAAAGCAAAGGCAATGATGCCAGTACACAATGGCACTTTTGATTTAGCGTTACATGATTGGTTTGAGCCTTTTGAACGTATCAACCTGTTAGCTAAACAGCAAAATGTCACCTTGTTAACGCCAAAATTTGGTCAAGCGGTGATGTTAGCCAATCCGCAAGCTAGCGAGTTGTGGTGGCGTGCCATTATGCTTGAGCCACAAAAAACAGATGAATTAAATAAGGTTGTCATCAACAATAACTAAGTTAATGTATTAACAGTGTACGTAGGCATGGATAGTTAATCCATAAATTGACTTTACCAGCATGTTACCAGGTAGTGTATTTTATGACTTAATAGGTAATGTTTGTTTGATTACCTGCGTATCGATTACAGTTTGATAACATATTCAATATATTTAACTGAAACTTATTATTTATTTACAATTTATTCGCATTAGCTTAGTTGTTTGAATTTTATACCTATGCGATAAAGTACACAGAAAATTTAACAGTTTAATTTTAGCTATTTTCAAATGAAATTCCTCAAGACTGAGGTGTCATATTGAAAATAAATTGGAGTAGGAGCACTCATGCACAAAGCATTGAAAGTCGCCGCAGTTATTTCTGCTGCATTATGGATTACCGCATGTGGTCAAGGGGATGAAAATGCCCAGTCACAGCAACCGCGACCACCTACACCCGTTGGCGTGATGACAGTTGAAGCAATTTCGCAAGCGATTAAGGTTGAATTACCGGGTCGAAGCCGTGCCTTTTTAGAAGCTGAAGTGCGTCCACAAGTGTCAGGTATTATCACTAAGCGTGCTTTTACCGAAGGCACCGAAGTTAAACAAGGTCAATCTCTGTATCAAATTGATGCAGCCACTTATAAAGCGGCATTAGTGAGTGCAGAAGCCGATCTTGCTAGCGCAAATGCGGGTTTAGCCTCAGCAAAAGCCAAAGCGGCGCGTTATGCCAAATTAGTCAAAACCAATGCAGTCAGTAAGCAAGATTTTGACGAGACGGAAGCGTTATTTAAAGAAGCACAAGCTTCAGTAGCGGTAGCGAAAGCCGCTATTAATACCGCGACCATCAACACCGAATATACTGAAGTTAAAGCACCGATCTCTGGTCGTATTGGTAAGTCATCTGTTACTGCTGGCGCGTTAGTGACCGCTAATCAAAGTAATACCTTAGCGACAATTCAACAGCTTGATCCGATTAACATCGACATCGTTCAGTCAAGTGCACAATTATTGCGTTTAAAAGCCAATTTACGTTCAGGCCAGTTATTGAAAAGTGACAATGCTAAAGTGACCTTAATTCTTGAAGACGGCAGAACATACGATCAACAAGGTATATTACAATTTGCTGAAGTGAATGTAGACGAAACTACCGGTTCAGTGACGTTACGTGCCGAGTTCCCTAACCCTGACGGTACCTTGTTACCCGGTATGTATGTGCGTGCGCTATTAAATGCTGGCCAAGACCCACAAGCTATTTTAGTGCCTCAACGTGCCATTACCCGTAATTCCAAAGGCCAAGCGGTTGCAATGATAGTAAACCAAGACAGTAATGTTGAAATGCGCGTGGTACAAACCGCTGAAGTGATTGGTCATCAATGGCGTATTGTCGATGGTTTGTCTGTTGGCGATAAGTTAATTGTCGAAGGATTACAAAAAATCCGCCCTGGTGCACCGGTTTCTGCACAGGTGTTAACGGCTGACCAACCACAAAAGTAGGGAATCATTATGGCTCGTTTTTTTATTGATCGCCCTATTTTTGCGTGGGTGATTGCACTATTAATTATGCTTGCAGGTGTGTTAGCCATCAGAGGCTTACCCATTGCGCAGTATCCAAGTATTGCACCGCCAACCGTAGTGATCAGTGCTTTCTATCCTGGTGCGTCGGCCAAAACCATGGAAGACACTGTCACTCAGGTGATTGAGCAGCGCATGACTGGGCTTGATCACTTACGCTATATTTCTTCAACCAGTGACAGTTTTGGTAATGCGAAGATTACCCTAACGTTTAATGCTGAGGCTGATCCAGATATTGCTCAAGTACAAGTTCAGAATAAGCTGCAAGCGGCTACGCCATTGTTGCCTACTGAAGTTCAACAGCAAGGTGTACAAGTTAACAAGTCCAGTTCTGGATTTTTAATGGTACTTGGTTTTGTGTCTTCTGACGGTTCGATGGGCAAAAGCGATATTTCTGATTATGTTGCTGCCAACGTTCAAGACCCAATGAGCCGTGTACCTGGTGTGGGTGAACTCACGCTTTTTGGTGCGCAGTATGCGATGCGTATTTGGTTAGACCCGTTTAAGTTAACTCAATACAAATTAACCAGTATTGATATTATTGCGGCAATACGTGAGCAAAATGCCCAGATATCAGCAGGACAATTAGGTGGTGCCCCTTCGGTTGCGGGTCAAGAACTTAACGCGACCGTATCAGCACAGAGCCGCTTACAAACCCCAGAGCAATTTAAGCAAATCATTGTTAAATCTGACTCATCAGGTGCCAATGTTTATTTAGGCGATGTCGCCAGAGTTGAGTTAGGTGCAGAAAGCTACGCAGTAGACTCATATTACAATGGTAAACCAGCGTCGGGCCTTGCATTCAAGCTGGCTACAGGCGCGAATGCGTTAGACACGGCAGAAGGCATTAAAGCCAAAGTTAATGAGATGAAAGAGTTTTTTCCTCAGGGACTTGAAGTCGTTTATCCCTATGATACAACGCCATTCGTAGAGCAATCGATAGAAGGTGTAGTGCACACATTGATAGAAGCCATTGTGTTGGTATTCTTGATTATGTATCTGTTCTTACAAAATTTTAGAGCAACGCTTATTCCTACCATCGCTGTACCAGTAGTATTGCTAGGTACGTTTGCGGTGCTATCAGCAGCAGGTTTCACCATCAACACCTTAACCATGTTTGCCATGGTGTTGGCCATTGGTTTGCTGGTGGACGATGCGATTGTGGTGGTGGAAAACGTCGAACGCGTGATGTCGGAAGAAGGCTTAAGTCCGCTGGAAGCCACCCGTAAATCGATGGACCAAATTACCAGTGCGTTAGTGGGTATTGGTTTGACCCTGTCAGCTGTATTTGTACCAATGGCATTTATGTCTGGGTCGACAGGGGTTATTTATCGTCAGTTCTCGATCACCATTGTATCGGCTATGGCCTTGTCGGTGTTTGTGGCAATTGTACTAACGCCTGCGTTATGTGCCACCATGCTAAAGCCTGTTAAAAAAGGCCATACTCATGCAGATACCGGTTTCTTCGGTTGGTTTAACCGTAAATTTGATGCCATGACATCACGTTATGAATCAAGTGTTGGCAGTATTTTAAAGCGTTCATTTCGTGTCATGTTGATCTACGTTGGTTTGGTTATCGCAGTGGCCTGGATTTTCTTACGCATGCCAACTGCATTTTTACCCGACGAAGACCAAGGTATCTTGTTTACCCAAGCTATTTTGCCAACCAACTCAACCCAAGAAAGCACGGTTAAGGTCTTAAAAGAGGTATCCGACTATTACCTTACCGAAGAAAAAGAACTCGTAAATTCAGTGTTTACTGTGGCGGGCTTTAGTTTTGCGGGTTCTGGTCAAAACATGGGTATTGCGTTTGTGAGCCTAAAAGATTGGTCCACACGTGAAGCGCCGGGTGAAGATGTTAAGTCGTTAGCGGGTCGAGCTATGGGTCGCTTTATGCAAATTAAAGAAGCCTTAGTGTTTGCCTTTGTGCCGCCATCAGTGATTGAACTTGGTACCGCAAATGGTTTTGACGTTTACTTAAAAGACTTAAACGGTCAAGGACATGCCAAGTTAATTGAGGCGCGTAATCAATTATTGGGCATGGCTGCGCAAAACGCTAATCTTGTAGGGGTTCGTCCAAATGGACAAGAAGATGCGCCTATCTATAAAATTAATGTTAATCACGCCAAATTACGTGCTTTAGACATTGATATTAATAGTGTGAACAGTGTCTTGGGTACCGCGTGGGGTGGGTCGTATGTGAATGACTTTATCGACCGTGGCCGAGTTAAGAAAGTTTATGTTCAGGGTGAGGCTAAATACCGTATGCAACCTGGCGACTTAGACTCTTGGTATGTGCGTAACAATAATGGTGAAATGGTGCCGTTTTCAGCATTCGCATCAGGTTCCTGGGAGTTTGGTTCACCTCAGTTACAACGTTTTAACGGTGTGCCTGCGGTTAACATTCAGGGCGCTACAGTCCCGGGCTACAGTACCGGTGCGGCGATGGATGCACTTGAAAAAATGGCTGAGAAGCTTCCACCTGGCTATGGCTTAGAGTGGAATGGTTTGTCGTACGAAGAGCGTTTATCGGGTAACCAAGCGCCTAGCTTATATGCGTTATCTATTTTAATCGTATTTTTAGTGTTAGCGGCATTGTATGAAAGCTGGTCGGTACCATTATCGGTCATTTTAGTTGTTCCACTCGGGATTATTGGTGCCTTACTGGCAATGAGTGCCCGTGGTCTGCCTAATGACGTATTTTTCCAAGTAGGCTTGCTAACCACGGTGGGCTTGGCGACTAAAAATGCCATTCTAATTGTCGAGTTTGCTAAGGAATACTACGAGAAAGGCTCAGGCTTAATTGAGGCAACCTTGCATGCTGTTAGAGTACGTTTACGCCCAATTCTAATGACCTCTTTAGCATTTGGTCTAGGTGTTGTGCCATTAGCGATTAGCTCAGGAGTAGGCTCTGGTAGCCAAAATGCCATCGGTACTGCGGTATTGGGCGGTATGATGACCTCCACCTTCTTAGGTATCTTCTTTGTGCCGTTATTCTTTGTGGTGGTTGAACGCATTTTCAGTAAGCGTGAAAAACCCACTGAAGAGGAAAATGAAAAAGTTGATAATGATAGAAAAGACATTTAATTTTTTACATTATTGATTGTTAAAAGCCCAGTTTTGCTGGGCTTTTTTGTGACTATTGTTTCTCTATAGATGCAGCTGCTAATAAATAACCTTAATGGTGTTAAGTCAGCATTATTAAACGATATTTTGATTATTTGTGCAGGGGAAACTGTAAATGTGTTTAAAAAACACTCTTGTGCGAATGCTTTTAGGTAGTTGATAAAACTAAAGATTAAAATTTTAACTGTATAGTATTCAACCGTGCTAGTACTGTTTTTTGTGTTATAGTTAAGATCTGAATCAAAACAGTTTATTAACATCTATTGGTGTTTGGCTTACTCTTTTGTGGTTTATTTTTAGCAAAGGTATCGCCAATAAAGATGAACTTTTGATTAAATAATGATTATGATAGTGAATAACAATAATAAAGGATGTCACCATGCAGGCGCTGTTTATAAGCCTCACTTTAGCCGCTATTCTGGCTTATCTTTGGTATGCCAGTTTACTTAAAAAACGCACTTCAGCCATTGAAGCGCTGAAAGTGATCGACTCAAAAATTGATAAAAGACTGACATTGTTTACCGAGCTATGTCAGGAAAAACCATCTTATCCACGCCCTTTAACAGATGACCAACAAGCCCAGTTGGAGCAACTAAAACTGTTACAGCCCGAACATGATTGGGAACAACCGATTGAAGAGTCAAATATGGCTGGTGGCTCTTTGTCGGTATCGATAGCCGCTTGGCAGCAGATTGATCAAGGTTTAGAAGCGCTATTAGCTACAGTGAATAAAGACAAACTGAGTGCGGATCAGCTCGCTGAATATATACAGCTAGAGCTCGACTTTGTCCACGCAGAAGACTTTTACCGTAAAGCCGTAGATGAGTTAAACAGTGGGGTTAAAATTTTCCCAGGTTCGGCGGTGGCAAAATTCGCCCGTATCGCGCCGATGCCTATATTCGATCAAGTGCAGGAATAGTCACATGACATGGCGTAATCGGCAGACGCTATTGGGTATAGCTACCTTGTTGGCTTGTATTTGTGTCCCTATACAAGCCAAGCAAGTGGTTTATCCTGCCGTGGAAGACGTTGAAAAGCCGCAAATCAAAGCTAAGTATATTCCTCAGCAAGCCGCAGCAAAAAAGCAGTTATCGTTACAGCAATCTCAAACTACCACAGCTGAAAATCACCCAGCGCCGACTATAGAAACATATAACGTGTTGAGTCGCCGCAACACTAAGCCTGCCGATGAGCAATCAATTAATGATCAGCTGTCGTTGAATGCAGGCTATGTAGGAAACAAACAGAAACCGCGTACCTTAACCAATAATTATGCGTTAACGAAAGCGGGCACAGTATCGAGTAAGCCTCGTGTTAAAGCCAGTTACTCCGAAAATGGTATTGTCAGTGATTTAGGCGTTGAAAAGCGTAAAGTGTTTCAATACAAACAAACCAATGGGGTGATGGTGTTTAGCGACCAACAACCGCTGGATGCAGACTATCAAGTGTTATTGTATGAATGTTTTGCATGCCGGGTCGATTCGGTTATCGATTGGTATAAGATCCCATTATTTACCTCACATTTCGCCGCCGACGTCGCTTTAGCCGCGCGGCAGTATCAGCTTGACCCTGCACTTATTCGAGCAGTGATCCATGCAGAATCAGCGTTTAAAATTGGCGCATTATCCAAAGCAGGTGCCAAAGGCCTAATGCAATTAATGCCAGGTACTGCTAGCGATATGGACGTCGATGATCCTTTCAATGCTCAACAGAATATTCGTGGTGGCAGTCGTTATCTTGCGCAGCTATTAAGCCAATTTAACGGCGACATTGACCTTGCTTGTGCGGCATACAATGCCGGCCCAACGACGGTGATGCAATACCGCGGTATACCGCCCTATCCTGAAACACAAGCTTATGTGAAGCGCGTAAAAATATTATTAAAACGCTACCAAAAAGCATTAGCCAGTTAATTTAAGGTATTTATTAATGAACCATGTAATTCATAAAGTACAACCTAAGCGGGTCAAACTCAGTCGTAACAACGGTTATTGTTTAGCGGGTATGGCCGGGTTGCTGATATTGGGTGCTGTAACAGTGCCAGCATTTGCTGCCGACAAATCAACGTTTGTTGCCCCATCACAAGAAGATGTGCGTTTATACGACATTGCTACCGCACCACAAGCTAAGCGGATTGAACAAGATATTCGTACTTTAGTTGGCTTCGGGACCCGTCATACCTTGTCGGATACCCAATCTGATACCCAAGGTATTGGTGCCGCTAGGCGCTGGATTGAAGCTGAGTTTAATCGTATATCCAAAGAGTGTGGTGGCTGTTTAGAAGTGGTAACGGTTAGTGACACTGTTCAAGGTAAACGAATCGAAAATCCAACCGAAGTGGTTAACGTTATCGCGATTCAGCGTGGTAAAACGGATCCTAAGCGTGTGGTGATGATGAGTGGCGACATTGATTCTCGCGTTAGCGATGTGTTGGATGCCACCTCAATTTCTCCTGGTGCTAACGACAATGCATCGGGTGTGGCTGGGGCGCTAGAAGCTGCACGAGTATTATCAAAATATCAATTTAACGGCACTATCGTTTATGCTGCATTGTCGGGCGAAGAGCAAGGTTTGTATGGCGGCAATATTTTAGCTGACTATGCCAAAACGCAAAATTGGCAGGTTCAAGCAGTATTAAATAATGACATGATTGGCAATATATCTGGCATTAATGGCGTGGTGAATAACAGCAGTGTACGGGTGTTTTCTGAAGGCGTACGTTTTGCCGAAACCGCAGATGAAGCCAAAGAACGCTATTTTAGTGGCGGCGAAAATGATTCTGCTTCACGCAATTTAGCTCGTAAAATTAAATCGCTAGCCGACCAGTACATGACTAATTTAGAGGTGATGTTGGTGTATCGACTCGATCGTTTTGGTCGTGGTGGGCATCATTTACCGTTTAATCAGGCTGGTTTGCCTGCCGTGCGGATTATGGAAACCAACGAGAACTATAATCGTCAGCATCAAGATATACGGGTAGAAAATGGTATTGCGTATGGTGATGTGATTGAAGGTGTTGATTTTGGATTTACCGCCAAACTGACTGCACTTAATGCGCTAAGTTTAGCGTCACAAGCATGGGCACCCGCGCCACCAACCAAGGTGACCATTGCAGGGCAAGTATCGCCGAGTACCACCTTAAGTTGGGCCAGTAGTGACGACAAAACCGTTGTCGGTTATCGCGTATATTGGCGCTCAACAACGGTAGCGGAATGGACTCATAGCCGCTATGTCGGCAAGGTTAATCAGTTCACGTTAGATAATATGGTTATCGACAATTATTTGTATGGTGTTGCGAGTGTTGCCGCGAATGGCAATGTTAGCCCAGTGGTATTCCCTGGTGCGGCAGGCGCGTTTTTTAAGTAATGCTCAGTCATACGTCAATAAATAACATCAAGGTCGTGGCGCTTCGCCCACACCTGACCAAGAAGGGGGAAACTGCTTCCCCCTCTTGGATCTCCCCCACAGCTCCGACAAAGTGTTGATCCTCATAGCATAATAAAAATCGCCTAACGGCTCAGATGGTACATCCATGTACCCCTGAGCCTGTGCCATCATCCATGATGTCACTACGGCATTTTCATCACACTATTTCGGACACTTCGGACGGAGAACCATTGAGCCTGCAGGTTAATTCCATTTGAAATTTGTGTTTTATTTCAATAAAGATAGTTAGGATCTGATACGACAATAAACTCACATCTTTTGCGGGTAGAAAGTCTTACTCGTCCACTTCCCACTTCACAGTAGTATGACCGTCAGCACGGCCTAATAGTGGCGTCAAATAATCTAACGCCTCTTTAGCCAATACATCCATTTGCCAAGGTGGGTTAATTACCCACAAACCCGCAGCTGTCATACCAAACTCGTCACTGTCGGCGCTAATGCCTTGCTCAATACGCAGTTGTTTCTTAATGCCACTATTTTTGAGCAGCGTTAACATAGCTTCTGTTTGCTCACGTTTGACCACTGGATACCATAAAAGAAATGTCCCAGTTGCAAAGCGTTTGTGGGCTTTAATGATGGCTTGAGCAACATCTTGATAGTCGGTTTTCATTTCATAACTTGGGTCGATTAATATCACTCCACGACGTTCTAATGGCGGTACCGCGGCAATTAAACCCTGTAAACCATCACCTTTAATGACTTTGACTTGTTTGTCTTCAACAAAATAATCTGCCAGTAATTCATGGTCAGTACCGTGGAGTTCGTGTAACACCATACGATCTTGCGGACGAAGCTCAACATCTACTATAGCGGGTGAGCCAGGGTACACGGTTAACTCGCCATCAAACTCAGCGTTAAAGTGCTGCACAGTTTCAACATAGTTGGCCAATGCGGTGGGTAAATTAGCGTGGTCCCATAGCTTGGCAACACCCTCTAGATACTCTCCGGTTTTTTGGGCGAACTCATCGGTTAATGAGTAGGCACCCGCGCCTGCATGAGTATCGATATACACATAAGGTTTATCTTTTTTCTGCATGGCTTTTAATACTTGAATAAGCATAGAGTGCTTAAGTACATCGGCATAATTGCCTGCATGATAACCGTGGCGATAACTGAGCATGGGCATTTCCATTTACTAAATGAGACAGCAAAAACTGTGTAATAGCGACATTATAAGTTTTCTAGCGCGCGAGGTATAGGTGTTCACTGGTGATGGCTTTTGGCATAATGGCGTAGTTTCTTACATTGACATGGTAATCATCTTGTTGCAGACACCTATCTTCTTTAATCAGCAGTATCCCTCATTAGTCGATATAGCCCAGCGCTGGCAGTTGGTGTGGGACAAAGACGCCGCTTTTGAATTGCGTTTCGAGCAAAACTGCTTGAGTTTGCATAAGCGAGATGAGCCTAAGCTTGACGGCATTAGCGTTGACTTTGTGTCTGGTGCTGTGGCGCATCGACGTAAGTTTGGTGGTGGACGCGGTCAATCGATTGCTAAAGCTGTCGGGCTAAAGCAAGGCGTAACGCCCACCGTAGTTGATGGCACCGCAGGGCTTGGTCGAGATGCTTTTGTACTGGCAAGCCTAGGCTGTAAAGTGATTATGGTTGAACGTCATCCTGTAGTGGCTGCATTGCTTGAAGATGGTTTACGCCGCGCTTATGAAGACGCTGAAATAGGCGAGTGGATGCGCGATTTGATGAGCTTATTTCACGGCTCAAGTATCAGCGCGTTAGCCGACGCCGCGAAGTCGTCTGGCACCGAGATCGATGTTGTTTATCTTGATCCTATGTACCCACACCGCGAAAAATCAGCACTGGTTAAAAAAGAAATGCGCGTGTTTCAAACTCTGGTCGGCGCAGACTTAGATGCCGATGGGCTGTTAACACCCGCAATAGCACTCGCCACTAAGCGCGTGGTAGTAAAGCGTCCTGATTACGCAGAAGACTTGAATGGTGTTAAACCGAGTATGGTGTTAGCGCAGAAAAAAAACCGCTTTGATGTCTATGTAAAATCCGCGATGAAATAACGGTAGGTTTGGTGTCTTATATTCGCGACAATAAGTATACGTTTTATGGCGTTATTGCCATTTTGCTGTGGAGTACCGTCACGGCATTAATCCGCGATTTATCCGAATTATTTAGTCCCATTGCTGGTGCTGCAATGATGTATACCGTCAGTGCGTTATTTCTAATGTCGGTTATGGGAATACCCAAAATAAAAGATTACCCTAAACGATATTTATTTATCGGCGGCGGGTTATTTGTCACTTATGAAATCTGCCTCGCATTATCTTTAGGCATGGCCAATAGCCGACTTCAAGCAATGGAAATGTCGATTATTAACTACTTATGGCCTGCGCTGACGATATTGTTAAGCGTTATTATTAGTCGTAATAAAGTGAATGTTTTGATTTACCCGAGTATTTTGTTGGCATTTACAGGCGTTGCTTGGTGTATTGCTGGCGACCAGGGTATTTCACTTAGTCTGTTGTTAAGTAATATTTCGGACAACCCATTAACCTATTCTATGGCCTTTTCTGCGGCATTTATTTGGGCGATTTATTGCGTAGTCACTCAAAAAATCAGTAACGGAAAAAATGCCATTACACTGTTTTTTAGTGCGACAGCGACAACGTTATGGATACAATATTTTTTAAGTAATGAACCCAGTTTACACTTCACCTTACCATCAACTTTTACACTATTACTTGCTGGTATGGTAATCGGCACCGGTTATGCTTTGTGGAACCAAGCCATTATTGGTGGAAATATTATATTGTTAGGCACCTTGTCATATTTTACCCCAGTGTTTTCGACCATGTTTGCTTCTGTCTATTTGTCGATTTCGCTCACGGGGTCATTTTGGCAGGGCGTAGCATTGGTCACGTTAGGCTCTCTTATTTGTTTTTTAGTCACTAGAACCAAAAAACCGTCTTTATCTCATTAATATTCACATCATTAGATCATCACGAGATCACTAAAGTAGCATTACCTTATTTCCAAGAGGATTTTGATTAGGTGTAATTGCAATTGTGTTTCTTTAGCGCTAATTTGCTGCTCGCAACCGTATTTCGCAGATCACACACTAATAACGCATCACTCTATTTCACTCGGATTAACATAATGAGATTCTATTTTACTCGCATGCGATCAAAGGATATTTGTCCTCCCAGGCAACCGCTTAAGAAAATTATTTGGTCATGGATTGGCGCATTTTGTGGTATTTATTTAGTTGCAGGCTTAGCGTTTTATACGGCCGCGAATCCTATGGGGAGCATGTTTGTAATAGGGTCTTTTGGTGCTTCAGCAGTGTTGGTTTACGGTGCCCCCTTAGCGGAGTTTTCTCAGCCCCGTAATTTAATAGGTGGTAGCGTAATATCAGCGTTAATTGGTGTTGCAGTTTATCAAGTCTTTACTGATTATATCGTGCTTGCCTGCGCTTTGGCTGTATCACTATCTATTGCGTTAATGTACTTTACCAGAACCCTTCATCCGCCCGGCGGTGCCACAGCATTGATTGCTGTTATTGGTGGTGAAAACGTTCATCAGCTAGGCTTTCTTTATGCCTTAATGCCAGTTTTTTTAGGTACAGTATTACTCCTGATCGTCGCGTTAGTGGTCAATAACCTTTCCACAGACCCCAAGCGTCACTATCCTGTTTATTGGGTATAAGCGTCCGGTGCGGTAGATACTCTGTCGTGACCGCAACTCGTTTATCTCAATGATTTATTTTTGAAGTGACCTACAACATTTTCGGCTTGACCTGATGTTGCTCAATATCGTTTTTCTCCAATGAAGTTTGCTTGATCGGGATAGTGATATTAAGTGTATCACTCAGTAATCAAGCCGTGTATTTCTAGTTAACCGACTTATGTAATGTGGTGTTTCTGCCGCCACCTAAACCACATAATGCACACAACACACCAGCAATCGCACATAACCATAATGGCGCATCCCAACTGCCTGTTGAAGTGTGCAACGCGCCCGCCACCATAGGCCCAACGGCTGCCAGTAAATAGCCCACACTTTGTGACATACCAGAAAGCGATGCGGCTTGGTGCGGATCATCGGTGCGTAAACTAATAAACGATAGTCCCAAAATAAAACAGGCCCCAGAGCAAAACCCCAGCATTAGTGTCCATACAAAAGCAAAGTGAGGCATGTAAAGCAGCCCAAGTGCACTGCCTGCACTGAGTAGTGCCAAAATAAAACTTAGCGCGCTTTGATCTTTTAATTTAGCCAGTAACGGAATTAATATTAAGCCAGGAAGTGCTGTCGCAATTTGAAAGGCACCATGATACGCCCCCGCTTCAACGGCCGAGTGGCCGGTGTCGGTCAATATGCTTGGTAACCACGTAATGATGATGTAATTCAGAAATGAGTTTAGGCCTAATAACAAGCTAATTTGCCAGGCTAGTAGATAGCGCCATACACTTTTCGAGGGTGCCGATTGATGTGCAGAATAAGTTGGTTTCGTGTGTTTACCCAGCTGAGCGCTCCACACAATTAAGCTGGCAACTGTGATGATGGCTGCCGAGCCCAGTGCCAGTTGCCAGCCTAAGCCATTGAGTTGACTAAGCGGAAATACCAGAGCCGAAAACCCACCTGATACCACTCCCATCGTGAGCACGTAGGCTGAGGTCATGAGCGCAATTTTAGTGGCAAAATCTCGTTTTATCAGACTGGGTAGTAACACGTTTGCAATTGCGATACCGACGCCAATAATGGCAGTACCAATGAGTAACATGGCTGATGAGTCGACAAATCGAGCTCCAATACCGAGCAATATCAGTATTAGCGCGGCAAACAAGGCATGTTCTAATCCTTGTTTTCGGGCAAAAAAAGCCGCCATAGGTGAAACAATCGCAAAGGCAATTAGTGGCAGAGTGGTTAAAAATCCAGCTTGAGATCCGCTTAGGCCAAAGTGACTAATAATTTGCTCCAGCACAGGAGCAATGCCGGTAAAAGGCGCGCGTAAATTAGCTGCAATAAGCAAAATTCCTATGACGAGTAATGCGCCAGAGAATCGAGACTGTGGTTTAGTATTGTCAGTTTGTAACGTCATTAGCTGCTTTAGATTTCACTTAATAATGGTTGCTAGTATAAAGATTTGTCGAACGATATAATTTAGAGATAGTGACATTAAATAACGAAAAACTGACAAAATTATGTTTGAAGCAATTGGCTGGGATGAAATAAAGAATTTTGAATATATGCCGCAACCCATTATTGCCAAGATAGAGCACGCCTGTGCCAGCCATGAGATCCCTTTACACACTCACCCTAAAGGCCAGTTAATTTTAGCTTTGCATGGTTATGTTACCTGTGAGGTATCGGCAAAAATGTGGATGGTGCCAACTCATAGCGCTATCTGGATCCCTGCAAATAAAGTTCACAGTAATCGCGCCTCAGATAATGCTGAGCTCTGTCATGTATTTATTGATGGCAGCATGCAAGGAATGCCGCAAAATACCTGTACATTGGCTATTACGCCTTTAGTTAAAGAGTTGATGTGCACGCTTGCTGGTAGCGATCAGCATTATCGTGTAGACAGTAAAACCGCACGGCTTGCACAGGTACTATTTGAGCAACTCATTGAGATGCCTATTCAACATTTAGACTTTGTTCTGTCTAAAAATGTGGTGATTCAAGCGATGAGCCAGCAATTGATAAATCAGCCTAACGATAGAAAAACACTGCCGCAATGGGCCAAACAATTTGCCTTAACAGAGCGTACATTGGCGCGACTGATCACAAAAGAAACCGGGATGACATTTGGAAAATGGCGCACTCAACTGCATATCATTATTTCACTGCAAGCGCTTTCAGATAAACAGAGTGTGCAACAGGTGTCTGAGTTATTAGGCTATGAGTCGGTAAGCGCATTTATTACCATGTTTAAAAAAGTAATGAAAATATCACCGATGAAATACATGAACGAGTTAAATGCTTACTGATAATAAGTATGCACAAGTTGGCTAGGTGATTGTTATTTTGTGTTTAGCTATGTCGGTATTTATCTACATTTACAATTACTCCTTAACCAACAACGGTCGTCATACGACAACTTCAGCCGATTTTTTGAGCAAGGTTATCAATGTGTAATTTTTCAGTTGCATTAAGTGTCTTTTTTTCCGTTTTTTGCGTGATCTAGATGCCAGTTTTGTCATTTAGAAATACCTGCTAACGACAGTCATATATTATTTCTGATAATTGACCGAATGACGTCTTCTCTTATATCAATATTACCTGCTGAACAAGATAGGTAATGCGCCACTCTCGGTAATCACTGATCATTTTTATTGGAGATATCATCGTGAAACAAGTTGCATTTCGTTGGATAGATAAGTATTTAATTAACGTAAAATTACATGAAAATTTTCTTGTTCTTTTTTTTACGGCTGTGCTTGCCGTTGTTGTCATGGGTGTTTGTTTTGTCGATGCGGCATCTTCACAAAGAACAGTAGAAGCACAAAAACAAGTGGATGTGATTGCCAAATTGGCATCGGCGACTCAGCTATCTGCATCTGATTTGGCGCCCTTACTGCAAAATACAGCGATTAATATTGGCCGTAATACAGATATATCCGCACAGGTTTCAGGGCTGGACTATTCATTGAGTTATGTTGATGACACTAGTTTTCTGACTGGGTTAGGTTTATGGCACATCACTGCCATTAGCTTGAGTTTATTGTTGATGTTTGTTTGCTCTTATTATGTAAATACCTTCATCGGTGGCAGTCTATTCGATATTTATGGAGCATTGAGAAGGTTAGCCGAGGGTGACCTTGCGTCTCGCATTGGTTACACACCTGCTCGTAATGAATTTAATTTGATTGCAAGAACGGTTGATAGAGTCACAGAACGTGAACATCTGTTGGTGAAAACCACCCAGGAAGCAGTTGCTTTGATCCAACAAATTAGTGCTCAGTTACGTGTTCGTAGTGATGAAAATACTCAGTTAGCCAGCGTGCAGCAAGACCGTATTGATTCGTTAGCGAGCGCAACGGAAGAGATGGCGGTATCGATTCGAGAAGTGGCTAGCCACGCGCAAGAATCATCTACACAAATATCGCGCGCCACTGAGAAAACCACACAAGGCCAAGCTCAGATTAAAAAAACCTTGGTTGAGATTAATCAATTAGCAGGGGAAGTTCGTGGTACCTCAGTTGCTGTTGCAGAACTTGATTCTAGCGCGACTGAAATTGGTGAGGTAATAGCAACAATTAATGCCATCTCTGATCAAACCAACTTGCTCGCCCTTAATGCCGCGATTGAAGCGGCAAGAGCCGGTGAGCAGGGGCGTGGATTCTCAGTGGTTGCAGATGAAGTAAGAACCTTAGCGGGTAGAACTCAAGCTGCTACGGTTGAAATTCAAAAAATTATTGAAACGCTGCAGACCAATAGTCGTGGTGTGATGAACGTAATGGCTAAAACGGTAAAAGAAGCTGAATCAAGTGAACAGCTAATGACAAGTGCAAGTCAAAATATTAATGAAATAGCAGAGCAAAACCAGCATATTTCGGATAGAAGCTTGGAAATTGCAGCGGCTGCCGAGGAACAAGGGGCTGTGGCTGATAATATTGCCAATGATGTCGACTCTGTTAGAAGTAGCTCTATTCAAGTGATGGAGCTAGTGAATATGACGGCAAAGGAAATCGAGAGTTTGAGCCGTCAGGCAGATGTGCTGGAAGAGTTGATGAAGGATTTGATTGTTTAACGTTTATTGGGCGGTGTTATTTAGATTGGCTGCATGCATGTGTGTTGCTAATCTTACCGTGGCTGTAGTGGCCATCTAAATCTGCTCGGCGGCAATTCCGTTTCTATTTATCATTGATGAAAGAGCTGGATGTCCTCGTTTCGATAACCATTAAGACCATCAATACGACCATCAATACGACAATCAATACGATCATCAACAAAACAAAGCCTCAACATTAATGTTGAGGCTTTGTTGGTTTACAACATGCTGACTATTATTCAGTTAAAGCTAAAGACATCCATCTTAACAACCTTGCTCGATTAGAAGGTGTAACCGACATCTAAGCTCAGTGATCTTCCTGATGCAGGCACTCGTCCTGCAGGAGACACATCTAAGCCTCTAAAGTAGTATTCGTTATCAAATAGATTATTGACGGATAATCCCACTTTTAGGCCGTGATTATCTTGTTTGAAAAACTCAGTCCCAATATTGAAGTTAACCACGGTATACGCAGGCACTTCACCCGATGTACCAGATACATTCTCTGCAACTGTGTTAGCCAGGTCGGCAAATGATTTGCTGTAATAAAATGCCATTAATCCTAAATCGACATCCTTAATACTGTATAAAGCGCTGGCAGAAAGTTGATGTTTAGACACATAAGCCAATTCGTTACCGGCAAATTCTCCATCAAGTTGTTCAGTATCTAAATAGTTGTAGGCACCCGTTAGAACCAGATCTGGTAGCGACATCGGTGAGTAAGTGCCTTCTAGCTCAATACCTTGATTACGAGTTTGGCCAATATTGACGAACAGACTAACGTCACCGTCGTACTCGATTTTATTTTCAAAATCGATACGGTAAGCGGCAATACTTAAATTACTGCGTTCTGTTGGGGTAAAGCGTACGCCTGCTTCATAGTTCCAAGATAGCTCTGATTCTAGAGTTTGATCTTTAGGCCATAATTGCGAAATCTGCGGGGTTCTCAATGAGCGTTGAGCATTAGTATACGCAAACCAATTTGAACTGAACTCATAACCCAAGGTGATGCCAGGAAGCCACTCGGTTACGTGATTATCTTGGCTATAATCTTGGCCAACATTGGTGAAGGTCATGCGCACATCTTCATATCTTATGCCAGGGGTAACCGAAAGTGTGTCGTCAAAGAATCCCACTTTATTACTCACATAATAGGCCATGGCATTGGTATCCATTTGCCAGTCACGCGGACGAGTTGCTGTTTGAGTCGATTTTTCTATGTGGTTGAGTTGGTAGCTAATGTCTTCATTAATATAACGAGCGCCGGCGATAATGTGCTGACTAATATCACCATCAATAAGCAAGCTTGCTGTTGGCTCAATGCCAAACACGGTAAAGTCGCGTGGAGAGTTACGCAGATGAGTAGCATCCTGGGTGGTATCACTCCAGCTAGTACCTAAATTACCGTCGGTGTCTTTGCTTGAGTCATAAAAATCCCACTGAAAATTACGTGAACTTTTATTACCAAATACTCTGAGATCAATCTCACCATAATCGATAACTTTCGAGTCATCGAGAACATGGCTGTATTTCAATGACACTCGTTTAGTATTGGCATTAAATTCATCATTAGGGCGTAGAGATTGCTCGCGATCAGCTTCATATGCGGCGGTATTTAATGCACCTGGTAACTCAGAAAAAGCATCGTAATATTGCAGCGTGGCATCTAAGCTGTTTTGCCCATCGATATTCCATAGGGTCTTTAACATTAGGTTTTTAATGTCGGTTTCGGAGTGTTCACGAAACGATTCCCCTTTGGTGATGTTGCCATCAAAACGCATCGAAAAATCTTCATTTACTGCGCCGCCAGTGCTGATGTTGGTATCAAATAAGGTATTACTGTCACCAAAGAAGGTCATGCGTTCATTAACGCTAGTTTCCCAGTCGGTTGGGATTGACTTTGAAATGAGGTTAATCACGCCGCCAACGTTGTTAGGACCGTACTGAATCGATGCTCCGCCGCGTGCTACATCAATTCTATCTATCATGAATAAGGTGGCAGGGAATAATGACTGGCCGGTGTGCCCATATGGCGCAAGTGTCATTGGGATCCCATCGAGTAAGAGCTGGGCGTAGCCACTGCGGCTGCTGTCTAGGCCTCGTACTGATATATTAGGTAAAACCCCTGTTCCGGTTTCATCTTTAATTTTAATGCCAGGGACTTGCTGTAATGCGGTGTCAATTGACCTCGCTGCAGTACGCTCTATTTGATCAGAGGTAATGATTGAGCGGTTACCGGTATACGTTTTTAAATCTGCAACTTCAGAATTGCCTAATAAGCTCCCCGTCACCACAATGACTTCAGGTTTGGCTTCAGTCTGACTTTTGTCGTCAGCAAATGCTGCCGAGCTAGCAAAACTGGCTGCAATGGCCACAGCAATGGTGGTCAAAGTGAATCTGGACTTTTCAGTTAACATGCATATTCCCTATGTTTCGTTTGGTCTGTTTTAAAGTGATAAGTTGGCTGTAAACGTGTTAAAGACTATTCCCCCGATCTTCAGTAATCTCGATCGTCAGCAATCAAAGATGCTTTGGTGTAAACAAGTGCGATGTTTAAGCGTTTTATCGATGGCGCAATATGGAGTGTTTTTTGGCGGGGGGAGAAAGGGCTGAATTTACGATTCCAAAAATAGTGTCTTGGTTACTTGGTGCTAACTTCAATGAGCTGGAGGTAAACATAATGGTCAAAACATATTTTTGGTATTGATTTTGATAATTATTCTCATTTGAGCTGTGGCCGTCAAGGTATACACCAGTACTTATGGTGTTATTACTGTAGAACTCTCTGTTTCAATAAAGTTATTAAGGTATATTTTTTAATTTAATCAATGTGATGGGGTGTTTTTTATTGGTTACTTTTATGAATGTAAACTTTTAGTAAATAGTCAGTCAGTGTGAACTTGCCGTACTAAATGTCATTGATAGCAGGGCAATTCACTCATACTTGTTTTTATCCTAAATAGAGGGGATTCTCTTCGGCCTGTGTTTTAATAAATAATTGTATTTAAAGGTTATTAAATATTGAGGCTACAATTATTGTATTTGCTGTGACCTAAATCAATAACCTGTAAATGTAATGTATAACAACACGGTCGTTTTCGCTCTCCTTGTGTACTATTTGGATATATCAATAGATTAAAATGTTATAGCTGCTAATGAGATTTATTGATGAATACTTGTGCAAAATTTTGGCGTTCTGATATCGTTCGCGAAATAGAGCATAGGGTTGTGTACCAAGAAATTTTGCCGCAATAACCGCTCTGAAACTTGCATATTAACGCTGTATTTTTTAGGTAGCCTATTATGGTTAGCTTACTGAGTTGTCGTACTTCGGTCTCATCTCACACTGTAAAAAAAGCGCTAACGCGTTTGTCGTTAGCCATGGCCGCAGGGCTTTGTTTTAATCTTGCTGCACAAGAACCCACTCCGCCTATTATTACACCCACATCGCCAAGTGTGACTATACCGCTGCAAACTTATGCAGATGAACAATCGACCGTTAAATCAGCTAATAATCTGAATACAGAAACCAAAGTACGTTTTGCCAAAACAGCTAACTTTGATTCTGATTCTGTGGTTAAGATTGCCCGCCGATTAGCGCAAAAACCGTATGTGGAACTTAAAGACCCATTACCGCCTGGGTTGGCTAAAATTTCCTACGATGAATATCGCGACATTCGCTTTAAGCCAGAAGCTTCTATTTGGAAAGCTGAAGGTTTACCGTATCAAATGCAGCTCTTTCATCGGGGTTTTTATTTCCAAGACTTGATTGAAATTGCCCTAGTTGAAGGTAAGCAAGCTAACCATTTAGCCTATAACTCAGAGTTCTTTACTGCAGGTGATGTGTTAAGTCAGCGTTTACCGACCCAAGATATTGGCTATTCTGGTTTACGCATCCATTATCCACTCAATAACCCTGCGTATTTTGATGAGCTTATGGTATTCCAAGGAGCGAGTTATTTCCGTGCTTTGGGTAAAGGCAGCGATTACGGCTTGTCTTCAAGGGGCTTAGCATTAAATACCGCTGAACCAGAAGGCGAAGAGTTCCCTATATTTCGTGCCTTTTGGGTTGAACGCCCAAACACCGACAGCAACTTAATTGTGGTGCACGCCTTGCTAGACAGCCCTAGCGTATCAGGAGCATATCGATTTTCTGTTAGACCCGGCGATAACACCCATATCGATGTGGAAGCGACCTTATTTCCACGCGTGGATTTAGTTAAAGTTGGCTTAGCGCCTAGCACCAGTATGTTTTTACATTCAATGAATGGTCGCCAAAACACCGATGATTTTAGACCCGAAGTGCATGATTCTGATGCGCTATTGATCTTAAATGGTCGCGGTGAACGTTTATGGCGTCCGCTAGCTAATCCAAAGCAATTGCAAGTCAGTGCCTTTATGGACAACTCGCCTCAAGGGTTTGGCTTAATTCAGCGTGAACGTAGTTTTGATGCGTATCAAGATCTCGAAGCCCATTATGAGCGTCGCCCAAGTTTATGGGTTGAACCGGTCGGAAATTGGGGCGCGGGTGAGGTGGTGTTAACCGAAATTCCAACAGACTCTGAAATTCATGACAACATCGTCAGTTACTGGAAACCTAAACAACCTATCGCAGCCGGTAGCGAGTTTCATTTTACTTATCGGTTAATTTGGGGCAGCGAGCCCGAAGTTGATGATGGCACTGTGATTGTGGCCCGTACCGCCAGTGGCCGGGCTGAGATTGCTAAAGCCACACCGAGACGCTTGTTTGTTATCGACTATCAAGTTAAAGAAGGTAATAACGACGAAATCCCGATCGCCAAAGTGCAGAGTTCTGCTGGGGCAGTAACCAATGTGGTGGTGTCTCGTCAGCCTAAAACCAATGGCTATCGTTTGGCGTTTGAAATGGATCCACAAGATGCTGAATTGATCGAGCTACGTGCTGAGCTGAAGTTTACTGGCCCACGCGATGTCGAAACTTGGCTTTATCGTTGGACGCTTTAAGCATGAACATGATGCAGCCTGATGCTGATATTAGTGCCGTCGACCCTATGTTGGTCGGTGGTGCAGCAATGCCGTTAGAGCGACCAGGCCCAATGGAACCGCAAAGTTTACGTGCGTTGTCCGAAGGCATGCCACGTAAAAGTATTATTGCCAATGGCGTAAAGTCAGACGGATTACGCCGTCTGTTAGTGGTTGGCAGCGCTTTTATCATGTCAGTTATGGCTATTTACGAGATGGTATCGGTGTTTAATGTCGGTGGAGTCACGCCACTTGAATACATCGTTTTAGTGTTGTTTGCGGTTAACTTTTGCTGGATTGCATTGGCATTTAGCGGCGGTATAGCCGGCTTTATTATGCTACTCAAAAAGCCCACGACAGAAACTGCCGAAAGCATAAAGCTGCATACCCGCACCGCGATATTAATGCCGACATATAACGAATCACCTGATCGCGTTTTTGCTGCAGTTGAAGTGATGGCGATGGCATTGGTTGCATCCGGCGAAAGCCATGCGTTTGACTGGTTTATATTAAGCGACACTACCGACCCAGATATTGCGTTGGCAGAAGAGCAGGCATTTTTAATATTGCGTCACCAAGTGAGCAAAGATGCGCGGGTGTATTACCGCCGTCGGCGTAAAAATGATGCCCGCAAAGCCGGTAATGTGGCCGACTTTTGTAAACGCTGGGGCGCTCGATACGACCATTTGTTGGTGCTAGACGCCGACAGTTTAATGGAAACCCACACTATCGTTAGTTTGGCGAGACGGATGCAAGCAGACCCTGATGCCGGGCTTATCCAAACTATTCCGTATTTAATCAATGGCAATACCTTAATGGCGCGACTACAGCAATTTGCTGCGCGAATTTATGGTCCGGTAATTGGTACAGGTTTATCTTGGTGGACCCACAAAGAAGGTAACTTTTGGGGCCACAATGCCATTATCCGCACCCAAGCTTTTATGAGCGCAGCAGGGTTACCCAACCTTGCAGGTAGACCGCCATTTGGTGGTCATATTATGAGCCACGACTTTGTTGAGGCCGCGCTCATTCGACGTGCTGGTTGGAGCGTGGTCATTGCCGCAGACCTTCCAGGGTCTTATGAAGAATGCCCACCGTCTATTGTCGATTTAGCGGTGCGCGATCGCCGTTGGTGCCAAGGTAATTTACAACACTCACGAGTGTTGTTTAGTAAAGGATTACATTGGGTTAGCCGCTTACATTTACTCACGGGGATAATGGCTTATTTGTCATCGCCTTTTTGGTTAATGTTAATTTTGTCGGGTTTAATGCTGGCATTACAAGCACACTTTATTCGCCCAGAGTATTTTACCGACCAGTTTTCACTATTTCCCACTTGGCCAGTAATGGACTCAGACCGCGCACTACGGTTGTTTTATATCACCATGGGCATATTGTTTGGTCCTAAAATCCTTGGGATCATATTGTTACTGAAAAATAACATCATGAGCAAACAGTTGGGTGGCAGAGGCAAAGCCATTATTAGCGTGGTAGTTGAAGTGATATTGTCGGCACTGATTGCGCCAATAATGATGCTTATCCACTGCGGTGCGGTGATGTCTATTTTAGCCGGACGCGACAGCGGTTGGGCGCCACAACGACGTGACGACGGCAGTTTACCTTGGCTAACCCTGATTTATCGTCATCGTTGGCACATGTTAATTGGTGCGTTATTAGGTTACGCCGCAGTGCTTGATTCGCTTACCTTGTTGGCGTGGATGAGCCCAGCGCTAATTGGTTTGTGGCTTGCGGTACCACTTTCTGCCATGACAGGCTCAGAGCGATTTGGCTTATGGGTCAAGCACCTAAAAATATTGGCAACCCCGGAAGAGGTGTGTGCGCCGAAGCTTAGCCTGGATTCACAACAACGCCGTAACGAATACGTTAACGCGATTGCAGAGCCGTGGACCTTATCAAGGCTATTGAAAGACTCAGAGCTAATGGATTTACATTTAGCCATTATTGACAAAAAGCCGCATCGTTTGCCAGGTTCAGCGGTTGAATCACTCGAAGCCATTACTCGGGTTAAAGTACAAGAAGCACAATGCCAGCATGACATTGTAAAGCTGTTTACCCGTCAAGAATTGGCATATTTACTGGGCAATCCTTTACTGCTAAAACAATTACAAAAGCTCCCTGAGGAGTTTGTTATCGAGGGCTTAGTGTCTTTTTGTTAGGTGGGTTTCATTTATTGTAGATGTGCAAAAGCCCTGTCGGTTTATATCGACAGGGCTTTTGTGTTAAAGGGGCTTATTCCAGCACAGTGCGCACATAAGCTTACAATCACAATAGCGGATTATGTGATCGCCATAGATTGTTAGCTGGGCACTTATCAGCCATAATTTTAAACACTGACGTTAACTTGAAACGTCAATTTGTGGCGTTAATCCGTGACGTTAACCCATATCCATAATCATTTACTTATCAATGGCGTGCATTCATACCTCTTATGGCTTTAGAACATTCGTCTAGCAGTACTAATTCTTGTTCACGCAGTCGTGATAGATTGTCGTGGCTTCGATGTACCTTGCGCCGCAGCCAGCAAGAGGCGGTTGCATCGTCAACCATGACGGCCACCAGTGATAACTTTTTTAATGCTTATGCCATATTCTTAGGGGCTAGTTTAGGCCAAATGGGTTGGGTAACTGGCTTACCTCAGTTGTTTGGCTCACTGGCGCAACTGTTGTCTGTGTGGTTAGCAAGCCACTTTAGTCGTCGGCAATTTATAGTGGCATGTGCAGTGTTACAAGCCGTAGTTGTGTTAGGTATGGGCGCGTTAGCGGCATTTAGACCTGATAATGCAGTGTGGTTATTTATTGGCTTAGCGGTGTTGTATCAAGGGTTTATCAATCTTATTCAGCCGCATTGGCGTGCCTGGATGGGCATGATTGTACCGCAGCGCCGCCGAGGAGCCTTTTTTGCTTCACGTACTCGATTAACTATGATGGCCTCGCTGAGTGTGTTCTTTGTCGGTGGCGGTATTTTAACCTTAACCGACTCAATAGAAATGGCATGGTTGGGTTTTAGTTTACTGTTTTCGATTGCGGCAATGGGCCGGTTTACTTCAGCTTGGTTATTACTGCAAATGCACGACCCCGAACCTAGGCTCGCCAAAGCGTCTGGGGTGTTTAAACAAACATTTGGTAATTTTCGTGAAGCCTGGAAAGACAAAACCTTCCGCCATTACAGTTTATTTGTTGCGGGTATGCAGTGCATGGTCGCCATTTCGGCACCATTTTTTGCGGTATACATGCTGGAAGATTTGCATTTTACCTATTTTGAATTTGTGCTTTCCAGCGTAGCGTCTATTGTTACGCAGTTTATTACTTTGCGATTTTGGGGCCGATTCAGCGACCTATACGGTAATAGGTTAGTGATGATCATCACCAGCTGCTTAATACCCAGCTTGCCGTTATTGTGGCTATTTTCCGACAACTATCTTTATATATTGGCGATTCAAGCCTTTTCCGGTTTAGCCTGGAGCGGCTTTACCTTAAGTACTGCCAATTACCTCTACGATATTCGACCTTTTCGCAGTGACTTTGCTATTTATGCCGCATTACAGGCAGCATTGAGCGCCGGGTTTGTGTTTGTTGGCGCGATGGTGGGGGGCGTCATTGCCTCGTATGCAGCAGAGTTTTTAATCTGGACAGGTTTAAACGCTTGGTTAACCAACCCCATATTTTTGGTGTTTATGGTATCAACCACCATGCGATCGCTGGTGGCATTATGGTTTATTCCGCGCTCAGTTGAACCCAAAGCACGCCCAAGGCCGCAATTACTGACACTTATTTTCCGCATCCGTGGTTTTAATGCCATATCGGGTGTGAGTTTAGATTGGTTAACCGTTGCTAAGAAAAAGCGTTCTAAAAATAAAGACTAAGAAAGGATAACTAACAATACTATTCTAGGCGGTAATCAAAAAACTTACGTTTATCTGGCCCAGAAGCATTAGCGCTAATTTTGTTGGGGTGTTTATATTCATCCCAACTGGCCACATTACGGCCCATATTTAACTGTGGAAAGTTCAGTTGCGGAAAGTTAAGCTGTGGAAAGCTCAGCTGCGGAAAGTTTTGCGGCTGAGATTGAAGTTGTGGATATTGAAGCTGCCTAAATTCAGCCGTATCGGGCTTTGGTAAATTGATAAATTGCAGCAATTTAGCAAAGCTTCCTGTCACACTTATATCAATGGTAATAAAGTCATCTCGCCCTGCAAAATAACTCATTACTTGTTGCTGGTGGCGCTGATAACAGGCCGTTAAATGCGCTTCATCAAACACATCCTCAACCTGCCATATATCAAAGCTATGATTAAAGCTACGCTTCATTACTGGATGAAAGCGACCCGTATCTTTATCTAAATGTACTAGCATTCTGCCCAGTAACATTTGCATCGACGGCAACCACTTATCTAACGGCCTATCTAAATAGACAAACTTAGCGTTGGGAAATAACTTATCTAATTGCTGATAATCACTAAAACACGGCGCATCAGATACCGCATCGGCCAACATAAACGCCTGCTTAGTAAAGGCTTGGTGGGCAACCGTTAATCCTTGTTCAAGCAACGCCACACTCACACTGGTGGTGCCCGTACGCGGCAGGCCAATAATAAACACTTTATTTGCCAACTTGTTCGTCAAAGTGGGTTTAGGCTTAGCGGCTTGTGGCGTTGTCGATACTTCAGTCTGCTTGGATGTCATTAATTACAGTCGCATTGAGTTATAAAAATTGAAGGTTATTGAATCAGTAAATGATTATACCGAAATGCCAGCCAAGGTGTTATTGCGCTTGCTAGTCGGATCCATGAGGCAATTAACCATCCTATTCGCCTCATTTGGTGAGGCGAATAAATTGCTATTTGCCTCATATGGTGAGTAGAATAGGTTAGTGTTTGCATCAAGCAGTATTTTAGTCAGCTAAACAGGGGTTAATATGTGGATTTGGCAACAGCAAGAATGGCCAGAGTTTGTATGGGATAATGCTCGTATAAGTGCACTATTGAGGCAAATTCAATTTAACCAGGGTTTGCTGCTGGGTAAAATAGGTTCTGAATCCGCTAGTCAATGGACACTCGATACCATGCTGGCCAATATCGTTTATTCAAGTGCTATTGAAGGAGAAAAGCTTAACGCATTTTCTGTACGTTCCTCTTTGGCGAATAAGCTTGGCGTGAGTGAAGAAAAACCTTATCCCACCACAACGCAAACTGATGGTTTAGCAGATATCACCTTAGATGCGCTACAAAACTGGCAACATCCGCTGAGTTTAACGCGGATTCTAGGTTGGTATTCAATGTTATTTCCAGAAAACCAAACGGGATTTAATCCTGTTATTGGCGGTAAGCTACGCGGCGATGAGCCTATGCATGTGGTATCGGGGCGTTTAGACAAACCGACAGCCCATTTTGAAGCGCCTCCTCGAGGTACGCTAGACCAAAGTTTAACGCAGTTTATTGAGTGGTTTAATCAATCACGAAAACAGGCAGATCTTGATCCGCTAGTACGAGCAGCCATCACTCATTTGTGGTTTGTCACCTTGCACCCGCTTGATGATGGTAATGGACGTATAACGCGTTTACTCACCGACTTAGCGCTCGCGCAAGCTGAGCATCGTTCTATTCATTTTTACACAATGTCAGTTAGTATTCTTGAGCGACGCAAAGCCTATTACGCAATATTAGAGTCTACCCAGCAAGGTGGCTTAGATATCACACCTTGGCTGCTGTGGTTTTTAGACACCTTAAATGACGCTATTCAACACACGCTCAATAGCATTGAGCAAACTACTGCTAAAACCCAATTTTGGCGTCGAGTGGACCAACGCTTACTCACTCCAGCGTTAACCACAGAACAAGTGAAAGTGCTAAATAGATTACTTGATGGTGACTTTAATGATGGGATCAGTAGTAGCCAGTATCAAAAAGTCGCTAAAGTCAGCCGCGCCACCGCCACCCGACATTTAGCTCAACTTGTGGATCAACAGTGTTTAGCCAAAACTGGCGCGGGCGGCAGAAGCACAAGGTATGTGTTGGTGCGCTAATTTAATCGTTGTTCTGTAAGCATTTTATTGATAAATAATATTATTCTTAGTCGTAATATGCACTTATTGCTATGGTATATTCTTAGTCGTAATATGCACTTATTGCTATGGTATATTCTTAGTGTTTTCACTTTCAAAAGGCCTATCCGACATGGAACAAGTTGGTATTTATGAAAAGCTTATTACTCAACTAATAGATAAAAGCATCAATCGTGATGTGTTCTATTTAGGTGAACGGCCATTAGAAAGCGCGGAGGCCAGTGTTTGGCTGTCGAGGTTTTTGAGCAAGATTATCGAGTGTGCCATAGGTGCAATTCCCAGCGGAGACAATCAACTTACCGAGCAAATCGGCTTAGCAAATAAGTTAGTGCTTTGGTTAAAAGATCATGTTCAAGATGATCAATTGATCACTGAAAACTTGCTCGATAGTAAAGGCCGTATATTGACGGCACTATTTGATAAAACAAATCCTATAGCTACAGACTTCCCAGCGTTTACTAAAGCTATCTACCCGCTAACAGGGTTAAGCCAAAGCGAGCTTTTTTGTGGTAGCAATGCCGGAATTTCTTTAGATACCGAATTAAAGCGCGAGATCCGCTCAGCAGACAAAATTTATTGGTTAGTGTCTTTTATTAAGTGGGCTGGCATTCGCATTTTTAAAAATGAACTTGAAGAGTTCACTCGAAGCGGCAAAACGCTGCGGATCATTACGACATCTTATATGGGGGCGACCGATGCTAAAGCAGTCGAGTTTTTAGCAAGCCTGCCAAATACTGAAGTTAAATTGAGTTACAACACTAAGCGCGAGCGTTTGCATGCGAAATCTTATTTGTTTTTGCGCAATACAGGATTTCATACCGGTTATATTGGGTCATCGAATTTATCGCATTCTGCGTTGACCAGTGGTCTTGAATGGAATTTAAAAATAACCACCCAAGAAATTCCTCATATAATCGATAAATCCCTCAACACCTTTGAGTCATATTGGCAATCCAGTGAATTTGAATTATTTGATGGCAATATTGAAGCTAAAAACAAACTTCATGAAGCATTGCGTGAGGCTAAAGGTAGTTATAGCGAAAGCAGCACCTTTCATTTTGATATAAAACCTTTTGCACATCAGCGAGAGATTCTTGAGCAGTTAAATGTTGAGCGTAGTATTCATCAGCGGTATAAAAATCTAGTAGTTGCAGCTACGGGCACTGGTAAAACGCTTATTTCAGCGTTTGATTTTGCCCGTTTTTATAAACTGCATCCAGAAGCTAATTTCTTATTCGTGGCTCATCGACAAGAAATTCTTAAGCAAGCATTGTCTGCGTACCGTGGTGTATTGAAGAATAATCAGTTTGGTGAATTGTGGGTTGCTGAGCACAAGCCTAATAGCTACCGGTATTTGTTTGCTTCGATACAAAGCTTAAACCTGCAATTATCAAGCTTACCGCTCACCACTGATTTTTATGATTATATTGTGATAGATGAAGTTCATCACATTGCAGCCAGTAGTTATCGAGGATTATTAGCGCATTTCTCACCCAAGATTTTATTGGGGTTAACAGCCACGCCAGAGCGTCATGATGGGCAAAACATTCTGGATGACTTTTGTGGCGTAATAGCTGCAGAAATTCGTTTGCCCGAAGCAATCAATCAGCGCTATTTATGTCCTTTCCAATACTTTGCTATTGATGATGATACCGACCTTCGCAAAATTAAATGGCATCAAGGGCGATATGATATTGCAGAGCTAAGTCATTTATATACTCATAATGAACAAAGAGTTGTGCGCATTATTAGAAGCCTTAATGACACGGTCACTGACATTCGTCAGATAAAAGCTTTGGCGTTTTGTGTCAGCAAAGAACATGCAGAATACATGGCGAAGAAGTTCAACTTAGCCGGTATTAGTGCGGATGTGCTCACCAGTGATAATAGTCATGAGCGGCAACAAAAACGCCAGAGTTTAATCAGCGGTCATGTACACATTTTGTGTGTGGTGGATATTTTTAATGAAGGTGTCGATATTCCAGACGTTGATACATTATTGTTTTTACGTCCAACCGAAAGCTTAACCATTTTTTTACAGCAGCTAGGACGAGGATTGCGTCTAACCGATGATAAACAGTGCTGTACAGTATTGGATTTTGTGGGTAATTCTCGTGATGAATACGACTTTTCACAAAAGTTTCGCGCGCTGGTTGGTAAAACGAATCAATCGATTAAAGATGAGATAACCAATGACTTTCCTCATTTGCCATTAGGTTGTCGAATCGAGTTAGAAGAACAGACTCAGGCAATGATTTTACGAAATATTAGCCGTGCAACGATGAATGTTAGCAGGTTGCGACAGCTGATCAATAATTTCGAGCACCAAAGTACGCTTACCTTAAGCTTGGTTAATTTTTTACGTTTTAACCCAAATGTTAATTTAGAAGATATTTATAAGCTAAAAATGAGTTGGCTAGAACTCGTTGAGAGCGCAAATAGAAATCAAATAAATGAGCCAAATTTAGATACGAGTCTGGCTAAAGCCTACTATCGCGCGATAAATAATCATTTGTTCGCTTGCAGTTCTATCTCATATTTACAGTTTTTAAAGCAGCTAATTATCGATAATTTCAGCTTCGACGATACCAATGCAACTCAGCGCCAATTTGCATTAGCGTGCCATTATAACTTTTGGGATAAGTCGGGTGCCGAGCTAGGTTTTGCCAGCCTTAAGCAAAGTGTTGCGGCATTGAGACATGCTCGATTACAAGCTGAACTCCTTGATGTCATATCGTTACTTATTGAGCGTATACATCATAATGAACTTGAAATGCATATACCTGCAATATCTTCTTTAAAAGTGCATTCAAGATATACCAGGGAGCAAATACTCGCTGCTAGTGGCGCAAGTTCTTTTGACAGAAAATCAACCGCAAGAGAAGGCGTTTTAGTCCTTAACGAACTTAATGTTGAATTACTGTTTGTGACCTTGAAAAAGTCAGTCAAACAATTTTCACCAACCACCATGTACCATGATTACGCGATCAATGAATCGCTATTCCATTGGCAATCTCAAAATAGCGCAAGACCCGAATATGGCAGAGGCTTAGGCTATATAGATCATGAAAAAGAGGGCCGTAAATTGATTTTGTTTGTGCGCGAGCAAGCAAAAGATGAAAACGGCCGCACCATGGGTTTTGTCAATTTTGGTCTTGTGAAATATGTTAAACACTCAGGTTCACAACCGATGAATATAACCTGGAAGTTAATGACGCCTATGCCAGACGCTATGTGGCATGAAGCCGCGAAATTAGCGGTAGGATAAGCTAACCTTATCGTCCTCTTCTACTGTTGAAAATAGGATGTTTTCGTCAAGCTCCATGGATAGGTTTACGGTGTATCGTTTTAGGAAACATGTTGATAATTGGGATATTTCGTATTAATAACTTCAATAGTATTTAAGTCGTATTAACTTTAGAGTGAAGATATTTGGGGGTTATTATTTGGGGTGTATTCAGGAATGCTTCGTCATTATTGAAGTATTATATACTCAAATGTAATCCTGTCGTATCCTATTTAAATTAAAGTGGGTTTGCAAATTATATGTAAATAGTTAGTACAAAAGGAATTGATGATGTCTATATATAAGTCTTCAAATAGAGTTGAAAATCAAACTCTGAGTTTATCGCACCTTAGAGCTATTTGGAAAAGTGAACACAATGTGAACGATAAACTATTAAGTGAAGTGGCTGAAGAGTTGAATTATAACGTTAATAAGTGTCAACTTAATACAGAATTAAGAATGTGTCACTTTATCGCTCAAGTAATGCATGAAGTTGGAGGTAAATTCAACTTAGAGGAGAATCTTAATTACAAAGGAATGGCTTTGATATCTATATTCTCACATTATGGACGAACTCCTTCTGATGCAAAAGATCACGCATATAACAAGGCTACTAATAAAAAAGCGGATATCGAAGCTATTGCAAATCATGCATATGCGAATCGAATGGGTAATGGCAGTGTAGAGTCTGGTGACGGCTGGAAATATAGAGGTAGAGGTATACTTCAATTAACCGGGAAATCAAATTATATTTCAATGAAAACAAAGCATAATAACTTGTGGAGTGCAAGTGTCGATTTTGTCGCAACCCCCGATTTATTACTACAACCCAAATTTGCAGTAAGATCTGCTCTAATATTCTGGCTGGAACATCAGCTTTATAGAAAAGCAGATATAGGGGAAAGTCGAATGGTTACGGATAGTATTACTAAAGTCATTAATAGTAAGACAACAAGTTACAATGAACGTCATGATAATTTAACTGATTTATTAAGAAGAAAGGTATTTAAAGATGTTTTTTAATAAAGGCTTCTATTTTTTTATAGTATTTTTAACTTCATTTTCACTAAATGCAAATGAGTTCAGATTATCTGAGTGGACTGATCAAGAGTATTTGTTATATTCTCCCTCTGAAGGTGCTGCTGAAGTAATTATAAACCGTCAGGCGTCAAATGACTTACAGTTAATTGCTGTTATACATGCTAGGTGCGAAGGAATAGATTACAGAGTTCCAGTAATTAGGGGGTACTTTGAAACAGGAGTGAGTAGTGCGGAATATTTGGAGTATGTCATCTTCAAATATGAAGATAAGATATATTCACCAATAAAATCAATTAGTTCATATTATGTTATTCCAAGTGATAAAAGTGAGTCTGTAAAACCTCATTTTTTAGAGTTTGAAACACAAAATACGACAGGCGGTTTTTGTAAGTATATAAATAACAAGACCGAATATGACAATCCTATTTATATTCAAAGTGATAAATGACATTTTCAGCGTTTTTGATTCAAACTAATACTCAACGGCTCAACTTTTGTGGGGATGTTTGACATTAAATTCAGTATTGCTTTGAAGCAGACTTGTTCTAGCCTAGATATTTTCGCTTTTGCGATTGATCAGACAAGATCTTTTCTCCAAGTCTCATGGATGGATTTTTGCGTGTTGCAGATGGCGATATGGTGGGCGGATTAACCCATGAACCTGTCGTTAACTCATCAGATAATTGTAGTTTTCTAGGTCTTCGTTTTTAGTTCATTGGTCTTTAGGTTCTCAATGATTAAACACAAAAATGGCAGCCACTTTGGCTGCCATTTTTATTGATGCTAGTAACTTATTTGGGTCAATTCACTAGCGGTTTATCACTTTAGTTCTTAGCTCAAAGCCAAAGCGCTAGCTAGGGCTAGTTAATAGCCATCGATATAAAGTAACCCACAAATGTTGCGGTTACTACGCCAATAAAGCCTGGAATAATAAAGCTGTGGTTGAGTACGTATTTACCAATATGAGTGGTGCCGGTTCTATCAAAACTAATTGCCGCTAAATCGCTTGGGTAGAATGGGAAGAAGAAGTAGGCATAACACGCTGGCAGTACACCAATTAATACTGGTGCTGGGATGCCGAGTGAATACCCCAATGGCAGCATTATAGTTAATACCGCAGCCTGGCTTTTTAAGAAGATAGACGACACAAACATCGCGATAGCAAATGTCCATGGATACACGCTGACAATGTCGCTTACCGCGCTCACCAAATAGGTTTTATGGTGCTCAATAATGGTGTCACTCATCCATGCAATACCAAAAATGATAATGACCGCAGTCATACCGGCGGTAAACACGTTACTGGTGACAATTTTTTTCGGGGAGATGTTGGTGGCGAGTAAAATTACTCCACCGACTGACAGCATCATAAATTGAATCGCTACCGACATGCTGACGCCAGCAGGCAGTATTTGCTTACTAAACATCGCCACCATGATAACGGCAAATATACCCAGTAAAAATACTGTTAAACCTTTCTTTGCTGTCGATTCGGCCTGGGGTGTTTGCACCTCATCTGCTTTTGGGTCGGTTAATGCTTCACGAAACTCATCATCTGTTAAACGTGCCTGAAACTGTTCATCTTTATCTAAATCTTTACCGCGCTTTAAGCTCCAAGTACACGCTACTAGTAAGCCTGTTAGTGTGGCGGGAATGGTCACCATGAGTACATCAAGTAAGTTAATATCTAGATTGTTATCAACGGCAGTGGCAAGCACTACTGCGGCAGCTGCGGCAATTGGGCTGGCTGTAATACCCATTTGTGATGCTACAGTTGCCATGGCTAATGGACGTTCTGGGCGGATGCCTTTTTTGTACGCCACATCGTAAATTACAGGAAGAAGGGGATAAACAGAATGACCCGTACCAACCAGAACGGTTAATGAATAGGTACATAGCGGGCCTAAAAAGACGATATGCTCAGGATGTTTACGTAATAGTTTTTCAGCAAACTTTACCAACAGCTTTAAACCGCCAGTGGCCTCTAACGTCGCCGAAGCCGCCACTACGGCTAGAATAATTAACATTACACTGATAGGTGGCGCACCTGGTGCAACGCCAAATACAAATGCGAGTACCGAAACACCTAACCCGCCCAATAAACCAAAGGCGATACCGCCATGGCGAATACCAACAAATATCACCGCTAATAACAGCAGCATGTGTATATAAAACATCGTGTTTTCTCCCCGCGTAGGTTTTTATGTAGGTTGTTATTATTTTTAGCCTTTTGAAGGTATCCCACTACATCTTTGGGGTTAGTGATGTAACTCAAGCTATTGAATTGGGTGTGGTAATAAATGTTTAAAACGTGAACAACATTACATACCGCTGCGTATATTGTGTTGCGTCACTTTTGTAGGGGAAGGGAGCTGTATTCGAAGCACAGAATATGCAGTTAACTACTCTGTTGATTTGCTTTGAATAACATTTTGGCAATCGTTTTATCGTTACATTGTATTAGTTGCCAACGCTGACAGTTGTTGAATGTGCAGTAGTGATTAATGGCCTCGATTAACGCAGAAACAAAATGCGCCTTATCATTTAATTCATCATGTTGGTTGGTTAATGTTTGCGTTTCAATATGCAGGTTTTGCAGTAACAAACATTGGTTTTTACGGTCGGCTTTTACATCCACGCGGCCAACAAAACCGTCACGCCATAGAATGGGCAGTGAATAATAGCCGAATTGGCGTTTAGCCTCAGGCACATACACTTCTATTTGATAATCAAACCCAAACCATTGCCTAAGCTTTTGGCGTTGAATGATTAAATTATCAAACGGATTAAGTAGCCAGACTTTATTGGGAATAGCAGTGGGTAAGGTGAGCGTAGGTTGGTAGAAGTAAACGTGTTGTGTATTGGCGCTGGAGTCGGTAAAGCTGGCGATATCACCTTGTTCGCACAGTTGCGCTAATGTTTGGCTGAGTAGAGGTTTGAGGCCTTGGCGTAAATATTGTATTTGCTGCAAATTTCCAAAACCATGCGCCGATAAATAACGCTGAATCAAGTGTTGAGCAAATTCTGTATCGCTAGGCACTGTGGTATCGATGTGCTTGGGTAGTACTCGCTCGGTTAAGTCGTACACCTTTTGAAACTTGTCGCGCCTAGCAACCATTAACTCGCCTTGCATAAACAACTGCTCAAGCGCTTTTTTAGCTGGTTTCCAATCCCACCAAGTGCCATTTTTAGTGTCTGATTCATGGGTAAACTGACTGGCTTTTAATGGACCTTCGGCACTAATACGGGCTTTAACTTCACGCATGACTTTATGTTCTGGTTCAAACCAATGCTTACCACCTTGTTGTAATTGCTGTTTGCGATACAGGCTAAAACGGTAATCTTCAATAGGCAGATAAGCAGCCGCATGGGACCAGTACTCAAACACGGTTTTATCGCTCATTGCTGCATCTAACATGGTGGCAGAATATTCGGGCAGACGACTGTGTAATACATGATGATGCGCGCGTTCGACCACATTAATAGAGTCAATTTGCACATAACTTAATTGCCGGATAAGCTTTGGCAATGACTCCAAAGGTTGTAATAAACCTTGTTGTTGCATATTGAGTTGGAGCCACTGTTTAGCTGAGTAGGGATTGGTCATTAAGCGCCCTATATTGAATGGGTAAACAAATTAAAACACGAGGATAAGTGCCATTGTAGGTCGAATTTTATAGTAGTGTACATCTCGCTGTTTATGATAGGTCTCTATAAATGACGGCGAGAGAATGTTGATATGTTTCACACGCTTTAGCGAGTAAATCTCACCTTAACGGTTACAGCGTGTAAGTTGTATTTTAACGCTTACAGCATGTAAGCCTGAGCTGTTTACTCATTAACATATTCAGCATTGGCTGAAAAATCCAAACCTAAAATCCAAAAAATTAAGCCCAGCAAATGCTGGGCTTAATGTTACTACGTCCAAGCTTTAAGCTTACTCAACGTTTTGGATCTGCTCGCGCATTTGCTCAATCAGTACTTTTAATTCAACTGCGGCAGAAGTGATTTCTGCGCTGATTGATTTAGAGGCTAGGGTGTTTGATTCACGGTTAAACTCTTGCATCATGAAGTCTAGACGGCGGCCTTCGCTGCCACCTTTTTTAAGGATGCGGCGAGCTTCAGTTACGTGAGCTTCAAGGCGGTCCATTTCTTCGGCAACATCTTGCTTTTGCGCCAATAACACCATTTCTTGTTCGATACGGGCAGGGTCTAATTCACCAGCAATATCGGCTAAGCGGTTAGTTAATTTGTCGCGTTGATACTGCATTACCATTGGCATGTGTTCACGCACAACCTTCACTTGCTCCATTACGCCGTCTAAACGGGTCAGTAGCATGTCTTTAATCGCTTCACCTTCACGGCCGCGAGCTTCGATAAACTGATCGATGGCACTGTCGAACGCGATCATTAAATCGGCACCTACACTATCCATATCTTGCTCTGCTGCGGATAGAACGCCAGGCCAGCGCAGTATATCTGTTAGGCTGAGTTCGCCTTGTCCGGCTTCTTGTTTTAACCAGTTTGCTGCACTTAATAGCTGTTTGGCTAAATCTTGATTCAGTTGTAATTCATTACTGCTGTTGTCGGCGAGTTCATAACGTAAATTAACTTCGATTTTGCCGCGGTTAAGGCGTTTACGTAAGCGATCGCGTAAGACAGGTTCAAAGCTGCGAAACTGCTCAGGTAGGCGCAGGTAGGTTTCTAAGTAGCGCTGGTTGACTGAACGGATTTCCCATGAGGCGGTGCCCCATTGTGCTTTGTGCTCGATACGAGCGTAGGCTGTCATGCTTTGGATCATGAAGTGTCCTGTTATGTTATTACGCGAATGTGAGTTGATTATAGCCGTTTTAGCGGATGGGATTAAAGGATTAGTCGATAGATTTGTGGCTTATCGCTGCTTACCATGGCATCTAACGGCGTGAAGCTCTATAATATGGGCTCAAATATGATATGAATTCGACTACAGGACTTTTCATGCGCCCAAGTAACCGTACACCAGCTCAAACTCGCCCTATCACTATTACGCGTTCTTTTACTGCACATGCTGAAGGCTCTGTTTTAGTTGAGTTTGGCGACACAAAAGTATTATGTACAGCAAGTTTCACTGAAGGCGTTCCACGTTTTCTTAAAGGCCAAGGCCAAGGTTGGGTAACTGCTGAATACGGTATGTTACCGCGTTCAACTCACAGCCGCATGGACCGTGAAGCGGCTCGTGGTAAGCAGTCTGGCCGTACTCAAGAAATTCAACGTTTAATTGGCCGTGCATTACGTGCAGCTGTAGACATGAAGTTGTTAGGTGAAAACACTATCGTTATCGATTGTGATGTTATTCAAGCCGATGGCGGTACGCGTACTGCGGCTATTACTGGTGCTTGTGTGGCGTTAGTTGATGCGCTTAACTGGGCTCGTGGTAAAGGCATTATTAAAGCTAACCCACTTAAGTTTTTAATTGCTGCTGTGAGTGTTGGTATTTACAAAGGCGAAGCGATCAGTGATTTAGAATACATTGAAGACAGCGCTGCTGAAACTGACATGAACGTTGTGATGACAGAAACCGGTAAGATTATTGAAATTCAAGGAACTGCAGAAGGCGAGCCATTTAGCCATGAAGAGTTACTTGAGTTGTTAGTGTTAGCTAAAAACAGTATTCGCGAAATTGTCGATGTGCAAAAAGCGGCTTTAAGTTAATATGCTGTTGAAAAATGAGGACCGATTACGGTCCTTTTTTTTAATCTAAAATTTGATGAAAGAGGAATAACCGTGAAAGCCTATCAACGCGAATTTATTGAGTTTGCTTTAGCTCGCCAAGTATTACGTTTTGGTGAGTTTACCCTTAAATCTGGCCGTACGAGCCCGTACTTTTTCAATGCTGGATTGTTCAATACGGGTAAAGACTTAGCGCGTTTAGGTCGCTTTTATGCTGCGGCGTTAATGGACTCGGGTATTGAGTTCGATTTGTTATTTGGCCCAGCGTATAAAGGTATTCCGATTGCGACCACGACAGCTGTTGCCTTGTGCGATCATCACGATGTGGATATTCCTTACTGCTTTAACCGTAAAGAAGCCAAAACCCACGGTGAAGGTGGCAGTTTGGTGGGCAGCGAGTTAAAAGGCAAAGTGATGCTGGTGGACGATGTGATCACCGCTGGTACCGCTATTCGCGAATCGATGGAAATTATTAATGCCCACGATGCTCAACTTGCGGGTGTGTTGATTGCATTAGATCGCCAAGAAAAAGGCAAAGGCGAGTTGTCGGCAATTCAAGAAGTGGAACGCGATTTTGGCTGTCAAATTGTGTCGATTATTAAGCTTGCTGATTTAATCAGTTACTTGTCTGAAAAGCCGGGTATGGAAGCAGAACTTGCTTCGGTTAGCGCTTATCGTGAGCAATACGGCATTTAATCTTATTCAGATTTAAACAAAAATGCAGCCCCTAGGTTATGAAATTAGGTGGCTGCATTTTTATTTGCGTGTTATTTACACACATTATTTTACTTGGTGTAAAAACTCGGCGCGGGTGGCTGGGTTTGATTTAAAAATACCGCCAAGTGCTGTAGTGGTAGTTGAACTGGTTGAGTCCATGACACCGCGAGATTTAACGCAGTAATGCACCGCATCCATTTTTACCGCAACGTCTTTGGTTTCAAGTAGGGTTTGCAGTGCCACTAACACTTGTTGGGTTAGGCGCTCTTGTACTTGTGGGCGTTGGGAAAAGAAGCGCACGATACGATTGATTTTAGACAAGCCAATAATTTTTGTGCGTGGCAAATAGGCCACCGTTGCGAAGCCATCAATGGTCACTAGGTGGTGTTCGCAGGTGCTGGTAAGACTAATGTCTTGTACACGCACCATTTCATCAACACCCATTTTGTTTTCGATAACCGTGATCTTAGGGAAGTTTTCGTAATCAAGCCCTGAGAAGATTTCATCGACATACATTTTTGCAATGCGGCGTGGAGTATCAGCCAAGCTGTCGTCGGTTAGGTCGAGTGACATTAAGGTCAAAATTTCACGCATATGATGTTCAATTTTGATTTTACGTTGTTCAGGCGTGGAAGTTTTTGGCAACATCGGGGTTTCTAGCCCACGGTCTTTTAGTGCTGCTTGTACTTTTATTGCGGCTTCACTGAGTGCCATATATCCTCCAACTACTCGATATCACTGTTTATATGAGTGTACGTTAATACCCACTTGGGCGCCCGCTAAGGGACGAGGAGAATAACGCGATTTGCGCTAAATTAATACTGTAGGTAACAAAAAAGCCGACCCTTTTAGTCAGGTATCGGCTTTTTATGGTTAAACGTTTAGCTGTTAAACTACTTCACGTTTAGATTCTCTTTGATGAATTTTAGCATTTTGTCATAATATTCAGCCCGATTTTCATCGTTGTAGAAGCCATGGCCTTCATCGCCCAATATCATTTTCTCAAATGGGTATTCATAAGCTTTTAGCTTTCTTTCTAGCGCTTCATATTGTTCAATTGGCGCTCGTTCATCTTCTCCGCCATGTACAAGTAATAGCTTAGCTTTTAGTTTGTCGGTATTTTCGGATGGTGACATTGCTTTCAGGATAGAGGTATCTTGCCCAAGCACTTTTTTCAAATAACTTAAGCCCGTCCTGCGGTCTGAAATATCGCCTTTATGGAACATTAACGCTAAATCATATATTCCGGCAAAACCAACTGCACATTTGAATAAATCAGGTGCAAGAATCGAACTCTGGAGTGCGCTGTATCCACCAAAACTGCCACCGACAATACAGATACGATCTTTATCGACTATGCCTTGCTCAATGACATAGTTAGTACCATCAATAATATCGTATTGTATTTCAGTGCCCCATTTCTTATATCCAGAAAACTCAAAGTTATCACCATAACCTCCAGAACCCCGGAAGTTAACTTGTAAAACAGCAATGCCTTCATTTGCAAGCATTTGGTTTTGTGGATTAAATTGCCACCAATCTCGAATGCCATGTGGACCACCATGAGGATTTACCACTAGCGGTAAGTCTTTAGCTTCTTTGCCTTTTGGCAACGTCAGATAACCGTGAATAGTTTGTCCGTCTCGACTAGTAAATTTAATCGGCTTAACTTCAGCCATATCATCTGGTGTTAGCCATTCTCTTGCTGAAACTAAATATCCAAGTTTCATTTTTTCAGCATCGAAAGTGTAATAATCGCCTGGATTACGATCATTAAAGGCAAACACTATCCATTTCTTACCATCGCGAGTTTGACTGACTAAATGCACTTGATGGCCGGGAAGGGCTACTATTAAGTTTTTTAGAATTTTTGCTTGTTCATTGTCAGGGTTAACAAAGGCATAAGTTGGGTACTCTGCTTCATATTCAACCGCATAAAGTTCTTTTGATACTTCACTAATCCAAAGCTGACTAGGATCGACTAATTCATCTTTTATTAGCGATTTCTTGTCACCGGTGGTGAGGTTAACAGTATAAATACCCAGTGTTTGGTTGTTAACTCGCCCCGCGGCATAGATTATGTTTGGATCCTTGGTAAATGCCACTGGAGTAAAATCATCTAGACCGAGATTAAGCTGATCAATATTAATCCAGTCGCCTGATTTATAATAAAAAGATTGTTCAATATCGTCTTTATTTGTACCTTTAACAAGCCTAACTTCGCCATCGTGATCAGTAATAAATTGTGAATAGCTAATAGGTGCGTAGGTAATTTTTCGGCGTGTGCCTCTATAGACATCAACTTTAAATACCACATGGATATTTTCTTTAAATGCTTCACTGTCAGCTCCCCATGGTAGTGCCTGAACAAGCATGTATCTGTCATCATCTTGCAAAGGATCAAGAATATATGCTGTACCACGGTAAGGGGTTTTTTTCTTAATACTTGAGCCAGTTTGCTGTTCGTTATTTTCGTAGCCAAAAAGATATTCAGCTTGAGAACCATCAGCGTTTACCGCCATTAATTCACCGTAATACTGAGGATGATCATCCCAACCCTTTAGGTACTCTTTTTCAAACACAATACGGTCATCGTTTACCCATACATAATTTCCGACTTGGGCATTAGTACCAAATTGAATCGCATGGACAATTTTTAAGGTTTTTGCATCTAAAATAATTAAAATGCGCTTGTCGTCATTGATTGTTTTTGCACTGATATAGTCACCACTAGGTGAATATTTAACATTGCTGTATTCAGACGATTTACTAAACAATTTTGCAGTTGTTAGTGTGTCAGATGCAAAAGATGATGTTATGAAGGCAGGGTAAAGTAATAAAGCCAAAGCGATAAGCTTGGATAATTTCATTGTACATCCTTGTGGTTTGTTGTGTTTTTGTTTTTATTGTTGCTTATTTGTTTCTGGCGCAATTTTAAAATAAAAGAGTATTTATTTCAATCAAAGAAAGATTAAGTTGTATCAGTATTTTTATTCAGAAGAAACAACATGTGAGGTATAAAATGCGCAGCATAAATACAGTCCGTGTAATTAATGTTAAAAATGTAACGGTATTGTATTTAATTCAAGTGGTCGGAGCAATACGTACTCATTATTTATTCATTGAGATGAGGTGGAAATATGGACGTATATTACGACTTCCAATTTATGTTGATACCCGTTTGGTTGGCCTCTTTGCGCGGTTGAATTTGCTTGAAAGTCATAACGCAGGTACAAAAAAAGCCGACCCCGTTTGCCGGGTATCGGCTTGTTGATATAATATTTTTTAGCTCATTAGCTCATTAGCTCATTAGCTCATTAGCTCATTACGATTTAATGTTTAGGTTCTTTTTAAGAAATAGAAGCATTTTTTCATAATATTGGGCACGATTGTCATCATTGTAGAAACCATGGCCTTCATCATCCATCACCAGTTTTTCATAGGGATAATCATGTGCTTTAAGGGCTTTTTCTAGTGATTCTAGTTGTTCAATGGGCGCTCGTTCATCGTCACCGCCATGCACTAGAAGCAAGTTTGCTTTCAGCTTATCTACATTTTCTGAGGGAGACATCGCCCTTAGTACTTCACTATTTTGACCTAAAACATTTTTAAGGTAACTAGTACCCGAAGCACTATTTGCAATATCTCCTTCATCGAACATCAGTTCTAAATTATAAATCCCTGCAAAACCGATAGCGCATTTGAACAGATCGGGTTCAAGTATTGCGCTTTGCAATGCACTATAACCACCAAAACTACCACCAGAAATACAGATACGGTTTTTATCTACATAACCTTGCTCAATGACATAATGAGTGGCATCGAGAATGTCATATTGTATTTCTGAACCCCATTTTTGGAATCCAGCTTGTTCAAAGTTTTGTCCAAAACCACCTGAACCACGAAAATTGACTTGTAATACAGCCATCCCTTGATTTGCTAGCATTTGGTTTTGAGTATTAAACCCCCATTCATCTCTTACTCCATGCGGACCACCATGGGGATTGACTACAAGAGGGAGGTTTTTCGCTTCTTTATCATAAGGTAATGTTAAATAGCCGCTAATGACTTTACCGTCTCGGCTGGTAAAACTAATTGGCTTCACTTCTGACATTCGCGCTGGGTCGAGCCATTTCTTGGCAGAGGCTAAGTGTTGGAGTGTGATGGCCTTGGTATCAAATATATAATAATCACCGGGATTTCGATCGTTAAATGCCACCACGATGAGTTTTTCTGAATGACGAGTTTCGCTAACAATACGAACTTGATGGCCAGGTAATGATGCGAGCAACTGCTTTAGCAATTTTGAATGACTGTCTTCTGGATTGACGAAAGCGTAAGACGGATAACCATTTTCAAATTCAACTGCATAGAGTTTTTTGGTAGCTTGGTTTATCCAGTAATTACTGGGATCACTTTTGTCATCTTTAATAATTTGCGTTTTTTCACCTGTTTCTAGATTGATTTCATAAATCCCTAAGGTTTCGCCTTTTACCCGAGCCGCTGCATAAATACTGTTTTTATTTTCGGCAAAAGATATTGGGTAGAAATCATCCAAATTGAGTTTGAGGTTATCGGTGTTAAGCCATTCGCGGTCTTGACGATAAAATACTTTTGTTATGTTGTTTTCATCTTCGCCTGCAACAAAGCGTACTTCACCATCGTGATCGGTTAAAAATCGAGAGTAACCTATAGGCGAAGTGGTGACTTTTCTGCGGAACCCTTTGTATAAATCTACACGGTATACAGTCTGTGATAATTCATAGTTTAAAGAATTAGACTCATTCCATGGGATTGCATTGACGAGCATATAGCGGTCGTCATCGGGAAGGGGATCTAAAATAAATGCCGTTGCTCTTATGGGGGTATTTTTCTTTAGATGTGAACCAGTTTGTTGCTCGCCGCTATTAAAACCAAAAAGGTAAGTTGCTCTTGAGCCATCGGCATTAACAGCCATTAGCTCACCATAATACAGCGGTACGTCACTCCAACCTTTTAAATATTCTTTTTGCAGTACGATTCTTTCATTATTGACCCAAGCGTAATTACCTACTTGGGCATTGCCAGGGAAAAATATCGCGTGATGTATTTGTTTTGTTTTTGCATTTAATATTAGTAGCTTGTCTTTACCATTATGTTTGGTTATTGCACTAATATAGTCGCCTGTTGGAGATATTTTTACATTGCTAAATTCAGCCCCTCGGCTAAATAGTCGTGCAGTAGAAAGGCTTTCTGCTGCAAATGCATGGGTGAATAGGCCACCACAGACAAGTAACATAATGGTTAGGTATTTGGTGAAAATCATGAGACATCCTTGTTTAATCGTTCGTTCTTACTTCGTTTTTATGTGGTATAAATATTCGATCTGATACGGTTTAAGGGTAAAGGAAGAGTCAGTAGCATTGGCAGCAAAAGGACCGAACTAGCATCCTTTATTGATGCGATATTAACTTCTTAACAATTGCTGTTGAATAAACGTCCACTGTTCATCAAAGTGTTGTGTTGGCTTTTGTTTAAACTCACTGCGGACAAATTGTGAAATACGTCCTTCTGCAAAGGCTAGCAACAAGTTAGCTAAAATAGCTTCATCGATATTAAAGCCTACGCCTTCACGCAAGGTTTTTTCACGTAGAATTTGTTTGATGTGTGTTTCTATTTTGGCAAATAATACGTCAATTCTACTGCGTAAACGCTCGTTTTCACCTAGCAAGGCATCGCCATTAAGCACCCTTGAGATGCCTGGGTTACGTTCAGAAAATACTAATAGCAGGTGTAATACCAACTGGCAGCGGGTCATGGTGTCTTTTTCTTCGTCCATGATGATGTTTAAGCGTGATAAAATCGCATCTTCAATAAATTCGATTAAGCCTTCGAACATCCGCGCTTTACTGGGGAAGTGTCTGTACAGTGCAGCTTCTGACACGCCCACTTCGGCGGCGAGCTTTGCTGTTGTTATACGTTGACCTGGGCTGGTTTCGAGCATTTGTGCTAAGCATTGTAAAATATGCTCACGACGATTTATTTTAGGGCTTTCAGCCATTATCTGTTCCTTGGCTCAGTGACTACTTGAAAAGGTTATTTGGTGCCTGAATGACCAAAACCGCCTTCTCCACGATCTGAGCTATTAAACTCATCCACTACGGTAAACGTTGCCTGTACAACGGGTACAAACATCAATTGGGCTAATCGATCGCCAATTTCGAGAGTAAATGGTTTATCACTTCTGTTCCAACATGACACCATTAACTGTCCTTGGTAATCGGAGTCAATTAAGCCGACTAGATTACCCAAAACAATGCCATGTTTATGGCCCATGCCTGAGCGCGGTAAAATCACAGCGGCAAGGCCTGGGTCTGCCACATGAATGGCGATACCTGTTGGAATCAATACAGTTTGATTTGGCTCAATGACCATTGCGCTGTCGATCATGGCACGTAAATCCATGCCTGCGCTACCGGGTGTCGCATAAGCTGGCAATGGGAATTCACTGCCTATACGTGAGTCGATAATTTTTAGTTCAATGGGTGTTTTCATGATTTTTTTAATTGTTTTTCTATCAATGTAAGTAATTGGCGCGCCAGTGTCAGTTTGTCTGTTGTGGGCAGTTGTTGGCTGCCGTCTTGCCAAAATACCTGTAGTGCATTGCTATCGGCATTAAAGCCTAAGCCTTGAATAGAAACATCATTGGCGGCAATCATATCAAGCTTTTTGCGTTGAAGTTTGCCACGGGCGTATTGCTCTACATCGTTGGTTTCTGCTGCAAAGCCTACAGTAAATGGACGAGGAGTGTGCTGAGCTACCGTGGCTAAGATATCAGGATTCCGCACTAGCGCAAGTTGCATTTGTTCAGCCGATTTTTTTATTTTTTGATCCGCAACGTCAGCAATCCGATAATCAGCTACTGCGGCGCAACCAATAAAAATATCATGTTGTTCAACCTGTTCCATCACAGCATCAAGCATTTGTTGTGCTGAACTCACATCAATGCGTGTAACACCTGCTGGGGTGGCTAGATTAACCGGACCTGAGACTAATGTGACGGTTGCGCCCATTTCCGCAGCTGCTTGGGCTATAGAGAAACCCATTTTTCCTGAGCTGTGGTTGGAGATATAGCGCACTGGGTCAATCGCTTCACGCGTTGGCCCTGCGGTAATGAGTAACTGATGACCTTGTAATATCTTGGGGCCAAAAAATTGTATCAGTTGTTCTGCCATCACCACGGGTTCTTGCATTCTGCCAGGGCCGACTTCACCGCATGCTTGATTACCTGAGGCGGGTTGCCAAATGGTAAAGCCTTTACGGGCTAAATTAGCCATGTTTTCTTGGGTCGCAATATTTTGGTACATTTGCTGGTTCATTGCAGGGCAAACAATGACGGGGGCGCTGGTCGCTAAACAGGTGGTTGTTAACAAGTCATCTGCCATGCCGGCATTAATACGTGCCATTAAATTTGCCGTAGCAGGTGCAAGCAATACAACATCAGCCCAACGAGCGAGTTCGATATGACCCATAGCCGCCTCTGCTGCGGGATCGAGCAAATCTGAGGCTACTGGATGGCCTGAGAGCGCTTGTATGGTTAATGGGGTGATAAACTCCATAGCGCTCTGAGTCATGATGACACGCACGTCTGCGCCACGCTCTTTTAATCGGCGGATCAAGTCTGCACTTTTATATGCGGCAATACCGCCACCAATTCCGAGTAATACTTTTTTATTTGTCAGCATGATGCACATTATCCGACTCAAACCTAATTGCGGCTAACAATATCACAAACCTATGACAATTTGCGCAGATCCAATCTCAAAAATATCGACCATACTGTGTAATACCAATCCTATTAAATATGTGATCTTTCAGCGGGAGTTCAAAGTGCTGTAGGCAAGGCAGATGATTGAAGCGAATAGTGATTCTATTTTGAAAACATCTAACGAAGCATAAAGTACTTTGAAACCCGCCAGAAAGGAGTCTCTCAGGTATTCCACTTCTGTGTTGCATCGATTTAAAAGGGAACAGCCATTTCTACATCAATGCGCCTTGAATTAAAAAACCTGAGAGACTCTGAACTGATCAGATATTTAATGAGATTGGTATAAGCAATTCGAACTCTATTTTTGAAAAAGACAACAATTCGTTATTGGTACTGTGCTTGCTGATTCTGTGTTGTTTTTGTTATTCAGAGTCGACTTAATGCGTTTAATGGCATCGCCACATTGAATATAAGGGACATTCATGGGAATTAAAGATTGGCCACAAGGAGAAGGACCGCGAGAAAAATTATTGCTCAAAGGTGCAGGGCATCTTTCGGATGCAGAATTGCTTGCGGTGATATTACGTAATGGTCTGGCAGGGCAAAATGCGGTCGATTTAGCCCGAAACATGATTAATCAGTTTGGTGGTTTGCGCAGTTTACTGAGCGCACCTAAAAGCCAAGTATGTAAATTAGCCGGTGTTGGGCCGGTAAAATATGCTCAATTACAGGCTGCAGCGGAAATTTCTAAGCGAATTGCCCATGAAAATCTACAAAGAGGGCAAATTTTGACAAATCCTGATTTAACTCGGGACTATTTAATGAGACAATTGGCAGACCGATCCTATGAAGTGTTCGCCTTACTATTGTTGGATACCCAACATAGAGTCATTCAATTTGTAGAATTATTTCGTGGCACCATCGATTCTGCTTCTGTTTATCCTCGCGAGGTTGTAAGCCTTGTTTTGGAGAAAAAAGCGGCAGCGGTAATCGTGTGTCACAATCACCCGTCTGGCATTGCAGAGCCAAGTCAGGCTGATCGGCGAATAACTGAGCGAATAAAAAATGCATTGGCAACCATAGATGTTTCTTTGTTAGATCATATGGTTGTAGGTGATCAGGAGATAGTCTCCTTTGCCGAGCGTGGGTGGATTGTATAAACACTGCTTGATCTTCTATGGTCAATCGTGTATAAAATGCGCCCTCTTTGTGCCTCGGGCGACGGCCATACGAGGCACATTAATGCTCGAGCGTTAAAAATTTGTTTTGGAGAAGATTGACATGTCAAGAGTATGCCAAGTAACTGGCAAGAAGCCAATGGTTGGTAACAACCGTTCGCACGCAAAAAATTCGACTCGTCGTCGTTTTTTACCTAACCTACAAAACCACCGTTTTTGGTTAGAAGAAGAAAAGCGTTTCGTGCAATTACGTGTATCTACTAAAGGTATCCGTATTATCGACAAGAAAGGTATTGAAGTGATTGTTAAAGAACTTCGTGCCCGTGGCGAGAAGGTATAATAGAAAATGGCTAAATCTAAAGGTAATCGTGAGAAGATCAAATTAGTATCTAGTGCTAAAACTGGTCACTTCTACACTACTGAAAAGAACAAGCGTAACATGCCTGAAAAAATGGAAATCAAGAAATTTGATCCAGTCATTCGTCAGCACGTTATGTACAAAGAAGCTAAAATCAAGTAATTGATTTTTGATTCTTAAAAAAGCCCCTTAATTGGGGCTTTTTTTATGCCTGTTTGAAAATAGTCTATACTGAATCGAACAATAATCAGCTGAGTAAACACCGTTAGTCAGGTTCTGAATTTAGTCTATACAGCAGCTGTTTATGTCTCGAGGTACATGGCTAATGTCATTGGATTTTATTGAGCCATTTCCGCATGGTGATATCGCCATTATGTTGAAATATTGCTATACAGATGTGATGCAAATATCATAATTAAATGCGTAAAGTATTATTAACGACTAAAACAAGCTAACTTTTTGGCTGTAATGATTTTTTCATAATAAATTGAGACACTGTGTTTTACTTAAAGTGAAATAAAATGCTTTAAAAGTGAATTAAAATGCAATACCATTCTTTTTTGATACAGCAAACCGTTATGTGGCATTTATTGTCATCGACATTAATGAACATCAAACCTATACCGAGGTGAATTTGCCCGTGAGAACCACTGAATTAGTTGATGGATTTCGTCATTCTGCACCCTATGTTAATGCTCATAGAGGTAAAACTTTTGTCGTTATGTTGGGTGGCGAAGCATTAGCGCACCCACAATTCCGCGGTATTTTAAATGATGTGGCTTTGTTGCATTCACTTGGGATTGAGGTGGTATTAGTTTATGGAGCAAGACCACAGATTGATGCAGGTTTAAAGGCGGCTGGAATTGAACCGGCATATCACAATGGTATTCGTATTACCGATGATGAAACCCTGAAGATTATCAAGCAGGTTGCTGGGGCGACTCAATTTGATATTACTGCTAGGTTGTCGATGAGCTTAGGCAATACGCCAATGCAAAATGCGCAAATAAACCTTGTGAGTGGTAATTTTGTTATTGCACAACCATTAGGTGTAGATGACGGTGTCGATTTTTGTTTAAGTGGCAAGGTGCGCCGTATTGATGCGCAAGGCTTACGTCGTCAATTAGACAATAACGGTATTGTATTAATGGGGCCAATTGCCGCTTCTGTTACAGGTGAAAGCTTTAACCTGACCGCTGAAGAAGTTGCGACCCAAGTAGCGATTAAGTTAAAGGCCGATAAGATTATTGGTTTTAGTGATACCAACGGTCTTATCGGTAAAAATGGTGAAGTGATTGCCGAGCTGATGCCGGACGATATTGAAGAAATGCTCAAGACGATGGCTGTAGATGACCATACTTCAGTTGGCACCGTTGCATTCTTAAAAGCCAGTATTGAAGCATGCCGCCGAGGTGTACCTCGTTGCCACTTAGTCAGTTATTTAGAAGATGGTGCGTTACTGCAAGAGTTGTTTTCACGCGAAGGGATTGGTACCCAAATTGTTACCCAAAGCGCCGAACGTTTACGTAGGGCGACTATTAGCGACATAGGCGGTATCTTAAACCTTATTCGCCCATTGGAAGAGCAAGGCATTTTGGTGCGTCGCTCACGCGAGCAACTCGAGATGGAAATTGAACAGTTTATGCTGGTTGAGCGCGACAACTTAGTGATTGGTTGTGCAGCTTTGTATCCGTTTGAAGAAGACAATGCGGGTGAGTTTGCGTGTTTAGTGGTTCATCCTGATTATCGCGATGCTGATCGTGGTAGCATTTTGCTTAATAACATTATTGGCCAAGCTCGCGTGCGTGGTTATTCACGTCTATTTGCGTTAACGACCCGTAGTATCCATTGGTTTTTAGAGCATGGCTTTAATATTGTTGATGTTGAAGAACTGCCTAATAAGAAAAAACAGCTGTATAACTATCAGCGTCGTTCAAAAATTCTTGCGTTAGATTTGTAGAAGTAACAAGGCCGTTAACACATAAAAAAGCCGGATGAGTATAAAATCATTCGGCTTTTTTGTGGGTGAAGCATCAGTGCTTTGAGTGACTTCATTTTCCCATTGTAGAGCTTATTATGCTGACGCTTTGGCTAAGGCGTTACGTCGTTGACGTTGCAATATCATGTCGCCAACAAAGATAACTAACGCGCCCCAAATAAATCCAAAGGTAATGCCTTTTTCGATATCAAACGGTTCATTAAACAGTTTTACCGCCAAGATGAACATGATACTTGGGCCAATATATTGGAAAAAACCTAAAATCGAAAATGGAATTCTGACAGCGGAACCAGCAAAACACAGTAACGGAATCGTTGTGACAATACCCGCAGCGACTAGGAGTAAATTGAGGTCGAGAGTGTTGGTTAGCATGCTCGTTGTCGAACTGTCTAAGGTGATGAATAGATAACCCAGAGCGATAGGTAACAAGATTGCAGTTTCGACTAATAAACCTGATTTTGCGTCAATATTAACTTTTTTGCGCAGTAAACCATAAAACCCAAAGCTGGCTGCCAAGGCTAATGATAAAAGCGGAATAGAGCCAAAAGAGATCAACTGCACTAGTACCCCTATACTGGCCAACGCCACTGCAACCCATTGCAATTTTCGCAAGCGCTCACCCAGAAATACCATTCCTAATAAGACGTTAAACAACGGGTTGATAAAATAGCCTAGGCTAGCATCGAGCATGTGGTCGTTGTTGACTGCCCAAATAAAAATCAGCCAATTAGCGGCAATTAATATAGAGGTGATCAGCAATATTAGTAATTGCTTGGGCTGTTTTAAAATTAAACGTAAACGGCTAAATCCACCAATAAATTGCATCAAAATAACCATGAATATAAATGACCAAATGACACGGTGCATTAATATTTCGGTGGCAGGGACATGATGTAATAACTTGAAATAAAGCGGGGCAATACCCCAGATGGTGTAGGCGCAAATGGCGAGAAGCACCCCTTTACGATATTCTAAATCAGGCATAGTCAGTCAACAGTGGGGAGAACTAAAAGAGAGGGCGATTGTAGGTCGCCCCCTAGAATGACACAAGTGCTTAAGCGATTTCTTTTATCGCTAGAGTGTCAGTTATATATTGCGATAATGACCGTTTAGCCCACCATATATGTGCCAGTTCCAAATGCGATGTGAACACCTTGTTCATTGTGTAATTCCATCCGGCAAACGGATACACGATTACCAGAGCGAATAACCGTGCCAGTGCCAGTGAAGATTTCACCCCGACCGGGACGTAAAAAGTCGACCCGCATATCAATAGTGCCTAAGGTGGTTAAGCGTTGTTGTAATTCTTCAAGAGTCCAATCTTCTCTACTGGCAACTAGCCCAGCAAATACCGTCAGTCCGCCGACAACATCAAGTAATGTCGCAGTGACACCACCATGAAGAATATTTTGATGAATATTGCCGATAAGTTCGGGTTTCATTTTTATCACCACTTCAACCCCATTGATGTCGTAGTGTTTGATATCTAAACCGAGTAAATTATGAAATGGAACATGTTGATCAAAAATATCAGCAACTTGCTGTAAAGCTTGAGTTTGAATAGATGTGGTCATGAGCAATCCTTGTCGTTTTATTCTTATTATCGTTGTTATTTATAGGGGAGACTTACTGCCATAGAGTATTTAATCTAACCCTAAAGTGGCGTCGACTCAATCATCTATCTTGGATGAAAACAACGCAAAGGTGTTTTGGTTCAAGACATCTGTGGCTCAGTGCTTTAAAATGAGTGCCCTTTGAATGATGATGTTGTTAATGGATACTCCGATTTCGACCAATATTGCGTCCTCAGATGTGTTGACGACAGAGCAAGATGTACTTGCAGCGAGCTTGCAGCAAGTTTTTGGTTATCGTGCCTTTCGTGAAGGGCAGCGAGAAGTCATTGAGCAAAGTTTACAGGGCCAAGATACCTTAGTGATTATGCCTACCGGTGGCGGCAAAAGTATGTGCTATCAATTGCCTGCTATTGTGTTGCCTGGTGTGACCGTGGTGGTGTCGCCATTAATTTCGTTAATGAAAGACCAAGTCGACAGTTTACTGCAAAGTGGTGTGTCAGCTGCTTATCTCAATTCATCTTTACCGCGTGAGCAAAGTGCTGAGGTGTTACGTAAATTACATGCTGGTGAGATTAAATTGTTGTATGTCTCTCCAGAGCGACTTTTGCGTCCTGATTTTATTGAGCGTCTGCAATCGGTTGATGTTTCAATGTTTGCAGTTGATGAAGCCCATTGTATTAGCCAATGGGGCCATGATTTTAGACCTGAATATGCGGCATTAGGGCAGTTAAAAGAATATTTTCCTTACTTACCTTTAATGGCCTTAACTGCAACCGCAGATCATGCCACGCGTTTGAGTATTTGCGAGCGCTTAGGGGTAACCCCTTATACCTTGTTGTCGAGTTTTGACCGTCCAAATATCCGTTATACCGTGGCTGAAAAGCTTAATGCGGCTAATCAATTACGTCAGTTTCTAACTATTCAAAATGGCACTAGTGGGATTGTGTATTGCAGCAGTCGTCGTCGAGTTGATGAGGTGGCCGAGCGTTTACGCTTACAAGGATTTAATGCTCAAGCATACCATGCCGGTTTGAGCCAGGAAGAGCGTGGTAACGTTCAAGATAAATTTCTAAAAGATCAAATCGATATTGTGGTGGCTACGGTGGCCTTTGGCATGGGGATTAATAAATCTAACGTACGCTTTGTGGTGCATTACGATATTCCTAAAAGCATTGAAGCTTATTACCAAGAAACAGGCCGTGCAGGCCGCGATGGTTTAGATGCAGAAGCTTATATGTTATTTGATCCTGCCGATATAGGCCGGGTTAGGCATTTGATTGAGCAATCTGAACCTGGGCCTCAACAACAAGTCGAATTTCATAAATTGCATACCATGGCAGCATTTGCTGAAGCGCAAACGTGTCGTCGCCAAGTGTTGTTAAACTACTTTGATGAAGTGGCATCAAAACCTTGTGGTAACTGTGATATCTGTCTTGATCCACCCAAGCGATATGATGGTACTGAAGATGCGCAAAAAGTACTGTCTTGTATTTATCGTTTACAGCAACGTTTTGGTATCCACCATGTAATTGAAGTATTGCGCGGTTCAAAAGCGGCCAACATAGTGGATAGAGGCCATGATAAGTTATCGACATGGGGCATTGGTAAAGATAAATCAACTGAGTTTTGGCTCAGTGTTATCCGCCAATTAATTCATTTAGGTTTGATGAGTCAGGATATTACCCGCGGCTCTGCAATTAAGCTTAACCCTGCCGCAAGACCAATCCTTAAAGCTGAGTTATCGCTAATGTTAGCGGAACCTCGGATTCAATTGATTGATGTAAAGCGCAAACCCAATGGACGTGCACCGCAACAGTATGATCGTAAGTTGTTTGCTCGATTAAAATTACTGCGTCGCGAACTAGCTGAGAAAAATGACATTCCACCCTATTTAGTCTTTAACGACGCAACACTCGCAGAGATGTGTGCGATGCTGCCCACAAGCCCTGGCGAGATGCTCGCGGTAAATGGTGTTGGGCAGATTAAGCTTGACCGATTTGGTGGCGAATTTTTAGATGAAATTTCTGATTATTTGACCAAAGGTTAGTGATTTAGTTTTCATCATTAGAACTGTTTTTCTCTTGAGATTTTATTTTATTTAATTGATTTAATACTGCTTTTTTAACGAGTACTTCAAAAGTATCAAGTTGTTGTAAACTCGCCATACCAATATTTACTTTGAGCTCGGATTTCCATTCACCAAGTACTTGCTCTATTTGGGTTATGACTCTTGCCGCCCCCACTGACGATGCGTGTGGCAAGATAATAATGAGTTCATTAGTATTATGCCGAAACAATTGGTCTTGCTCTCTAAGTGTATTTTTGAGCCGCGGAATAATAAAGGGTATATCCTCAATATTGTTATTACTGATATTAATCAGTAGCATACTTAATTGATAGTGCCCTTGTTTGGCATTATCTAACATATTGTCTATACGGTGCTGCTGGCTTTCTTCTTGAGCATTCACATTATTGAGTCGCTGTGGTTTACGGGCCAAAAATAGGACTAATCCAACAGACAGTAACAAAATCATCAAGGCGGTAATGGTTAAATTTTGATTGATGTTGCTGACAGGTTTCTCTGGTGGTGTACTGGCTTCACTTTGTGCTGTTATTCTGGCTTTATACTGCATAAAGTGGGCATTGTTTAACTTGGCCGCAGCTTGTTTAGCGGCACCAAAACGCTGCACCTGAAATTGATAAGCCGATTCAAATTGATTTTGTTCAGCGTAATATTGACTGATTATCTGGTTAAACTCCTCTAAATCCGAAAATTGCTCAAGTTCAGTGGCTTGCTCAATAATTTCATTTAGCAGTGACAAGGCTTGGTTGTCTTTATGTTGTGCAAAATACACTTTGGCTAATGTACGCTTGATGCGCATGACGTAAATAGGCTCTTGGTATTTAGTGAATAGTTCTATGCTTGATAATGCGAGTTTTTCGGCGATGGTGTAATCACCAACATACAAATGAATTATCGCAAGCAAAGCATATTGGTTTGCCAAATCTCTTTCAGAGTCTATATTTGCACTGACACTTTCTGCTTTATTTAAAAAATATAGTACTTTGGCTTTATCATTTAGCGCTATGTTTATAAGCGCTAAATTGAGAGTTACTGTAGATTTTATTTTTCCAAAAAAAGAAATATCTTTATAAGCTGCTTCGGAAAAATGCAGTGCCTCTACATAATCACCCATAGAGAAAAATACATTAGATATTTCTGATTGTATAAATGAAAGCGGCAACAAGTACCAATGCTGAAATTGGTTTTGTGCTTCATCATAAATATCTAAGGCAAAACGCAAGTCTTCAATGGCCGAATTATAATTTTCTAGGCTAGTATTTTGTCTACTTCTGGCATAAAGGCTGTTTACAATCGCTTGTTTTTCAGAATAACGCTTGGCTAATCGTAACGCTTCTTCGGTGAGTTGTTGTTCTTGTAGCGTGTTGCCAAGGCTTTGGTGTGCATCGGCTTGGCACTGTATAAAGTAAGGGCGAGCGGTATCGTATTTAAACTGTCTGGCCTTCATTTCCCCTTGTTTTGCCAAGGTGATTGCCTGATTAAACTCACCAAATTCCAGCAAATTAAAGCAATGAAGTAGTGTTAAGCGCAGAGCATTTATATCGGTTAGTGGTTGTTTAGCGTGTTGTTGCTCGAGTGAATCAATGAGTATTTTGGCGTTTGCAGATCTTTGAGTATTAATATTGCTGATCACATCGAGTTGTTCTCGAGCGCTCAGTTGTTGAGTTTCGGCAATGATATCGGCTGAGAGTAATAAACGTTGCGATGGTTGAGCCAAAACTGCCGTAGTCGCTAAATATAGTGTGAGGCCAAAGATTAAAGCAAAAATGCGACTAAAGTTATATTCAATACTCTTTTTCGACAACATCATCGTCATATATCTACTTAACATGGGGTGATAGCAGTATACGATTATTTATATCCAGATACATAAAAATATAATCGATGCAGCAACTTAGATTGATGTTTATTTGCACTTTGAGAGGTAAGTTCATTAATTGAAAGCGAATCAATATTGGCTGATAATGTCGCTGGTTAACTGTAATGAAGCACTAGTACGCTATCATCTTTTTCACGTTGACCAAATTAGGGTTGACACAGAAGGCTGGTCGCGTTACATATTAGGCATAGACATATTTTGTACGTCAATCATTTAGCATAATTAGTTATTAAAAGTGAATACTAACGTCATGAATACACAATCAGCTTTACTCGGACTCCTTCTCCTCTCACGCACATCCTGCGCGGAGTCCTTTGTGTTACATGTAAAATAATTCATTAAACATACACAAACCCCGCGCTAATTGTCGCGGGGTTTTTTTTTAGCCCTTTTGAAATGAAGCCGTTGTGTACCTCGCAGCTAATTCAAATAAACATGATGGTCGATGGAGAAATTCGATGTCCAATAGAGTCATAATCTTTGATACTACCTTACGTGATGGTGAGCAAGCATTAGCAGCCAGTTTAACCGTTAAAGAAAAGCTACAAATTGCGTTGGCTCTAGAGCGTTTAGGTGTAGATGTAATGGAAGTGGGTTTTCCTGTTTCTTCTCCGGGCGATTTTAAATCGGTGCAGACCATTGCTAAAACCATTAAAAACAGCCGTGTGTGTGCGCTATCTCGTGCACTTGAAAAAGACATCGATGCTGCAGCCCAGGCTTTGTCGGTTGCCGATCAATTTCGAATTCATACCTTTATCTCTACTTCGACCATTCATGTTGAAAGTAAATTGAAGCGCTCTTTTGATGATGTATTAGAGATGGCCGTTAATGCGGTTAAATACGCCAGACGATTTACAGATGACGTTGAGTTTTCATGTGAAGATGCTGGTCGCACACCAATCGATAATTTATGTCGTATGGTTGAGGCGGCGATTAAAGCCGGTGCTCGTACCATTAATATTCCTGATACCGTAGGTTATACAGTGCCAAGCGAGTTTGGTGGCATTATCCAAACCTTATTTAATCGGGTTCCTAATATCGATCAAGCCGTTATCTCGGTTCATTGTCATGATGATTTAGGCTTGTCGGTGGCCAATTCAATTGCTGCAGTTGAAATGGGCGCCCGCCAAGTTGAATGTACTATTAATGGTATTGGTGAACGTGCCGGTAACTGTTCGTTAGAAGAAATCGCCATGATTCTTGCAACTCGCAAAGATTTGTTAGATTTAGACTGTGGTATTAATGCCAAAGAAATTCACCGCACCTCATCGCTAGTGAGTCAATTATGTAATATGCCGATCCAAGCCAATAAAGCGATTGTGGGAACCAATGCATTCTCTCATTCATCGGGCATTCATCAAGACGGTATGCTTAAAGCCAAAAATACTTACGAGATCATGACACCAGAAAGTATTGGCTTAAACCGTAATAATTTGAACATGACTTCACGCTCTGGTCGCCATGTGATTAAACATCGCATGGAAGAAATGGGTTACCAACAAACTGACTATGACATGGACAGTCTTTACGAGCAGTTTTTGACCTTAGCAGATAAAAAAGGCCAAGTGTTCGATTATGATTTAGAAGCATTGGTATTCATGGAGTCGCAAGCGCAAGATGACGATAAGTACCAGCTTCAGCACATGATGGTGCATTCTGATTCGACTGAAGGTGTCGCCACTGCCACGGTACGTATTGCGGTTGATGGCAACGATATTACTGAGGCTGCTACGGGCAATGGTCCTGTTGATGCAGCTTATAATGCCATTGCACGCGCAACAGAGCGTAAAATTAATATCACTAATTACAAGTTAAGCGCGAAAGGCGAAGGTCAAAATGCGCTTGGGCAAGTTGATATTACCGCAAAATATAATGAACAAATGTTCCACGGCGTTGGCTTAGCCACAGACGTCGTCGAAGCATCAGCTCAAGCGTTAGTACATGTGATGAACTTAGTGTACCGCGCAGATAAAGTGGCTGACTTTAAACAACAGATCCATAAAGAAAGGGAGTTAGGCGGCGTATGAGTTATCAAATAGCAGTTTTGTCGGGTGATGGTATTGGTCCTGAAGTGATGGCTGAAGCGCGTAAAGTGCTCAGTGCTGTTGAGACACGTTTTGGGCTGGATATTCAATACACCGAATTTGATGTCGGCGGTATTGCCATTGATAACCATGGCTGTCCTTTACCTGACGCGACTTTAAAAGGCTGCGAAGCCGCGGATGCGATTTTATTCGGCAGTGTCGGTGGCCCTAAGTGGGAAAATTTGCCACCAAACGATCAACCTGAACGCGGCGCATTATTGCCATTGCGCGGACACTTTGAGCTATTTTGTAATTTACGCCCAGCCAAATTACATGACGGCTTAGAGCATATGTCACCGCTTCGTAGTGATATATCAGCCCGTGGTTTTGACGTGTTGTGTGTCCGTGAATTAACTGGTGGTATTTACTTTGGTAAGCCGAAAGGGCGCCAAGGTGAAGGAGATGATGAAGAAGCCTTTGATACCATGCGTTATAGCCGTCGCGAAATTAGTCGTATTGCTCGTATTGCTTTTGAAGCCGCGCGTGGACGTAAAAATAAGGTGACTTCGGTAGACAAGGCCAACGTATTAGCCTGTTCAGTATTATGGCGCCAAGTGGTAGAGGAAGTTGCTAAAGACTTTCCGGATGTCACTTTAGAACACATCTATATTGATAACGCGACTATGCAGCTATTACGTCGTCCTGATGAGTTTGATGTGATGTTATGTTCTAACTTGTTTGGTGATATTTTATCAGACGAAATTGCCATGTTAACTGGCTCTATGGGGTTATTGTCTTCGGCAAGCATGAATAGCTCTGGTTTTGGCTTATTTGAACCTGCCGGTGGCAGTGCGCCAGATATTGCTGGCCAAGGTATTGCTAATCCGGTAGCACAAATTTTATCTGCTGCATTAATGTTACGTCACAGCCTAAAGCAAGAAGAGGCGGCAAGCGCTATTGAACGTGCAGTGACAAAAGCATTGGCAAGTGGTTATCTAACCGGTGAATTATTGGCTGCAGACAAACGCAGCGAAGCTAAGTCGACAGCGCAAATGGGTGACTTTATCACCCAGGCAATAAAGGAAGGTGTGTAATGGCCCAAGTGACAGGTAAAACCTTATATGAAAAAGTGTGGGACTCACATATTGTTGCCAGCCCAGAAGGTGAAGCGCCAGTTGTGTATGTTGATCGTCATTTAGTCCATGAAGTCACATCACCACAAGCATTTAGCGGTTTAAAAGTGGCTGGGCGTAAACTCCGCGCGCCACAAAAAACCTTTGCCACAATGGACCACAATACCTCAACGCGCAGCGCCAGTTTAGATGCGTTAAGCCCAATGGCGCGTACTCAAGTTGAAACACTGGCACAGAATTGTAAAGAGTTTGGCGTGCGCTTGTATGACATTCATCATCCTAATCAAGGCATTGTTCATGTAATGGGGCCAGAGCTGGGGATTACCTTACCCGGTACTGTGATTGTGTGTGGTGATTCTCACACCGCGACCCATGGCGCATTTGGCGCGTTAGCATTTGGTATTGGCACATCAGAAGTTGAGCATGTGTTAGCAACCCAGACACTACGTCAGTTAAAAGCCAAGAATATGAAAGTTGAAGTGCGTGGCAAAGTAACCGATGGCGTGACGGCTAAAGATATCGTGTTAGCTATTATCGGTAAGCTTGGCATGGATGGTGGTACAGGTTTCGTGGTTGAGTTTTGTGGTGAAGCCATTGAAGCATTAACCATGGAAGGCCGCATGACCTTATGTAATATGGCCATTGAAATGGGCGCTAAAGCTGGCATGGTTGCGCCTGATGAAACCACATTTAACTATCTTAAAGGTCGTGAATTTGCGCCTAAAGATGCAATGTGGGAACAAGCTGTTGCAGCATGGTCTGAGCTTAAATCTGACGCAGATGCTGTGTTTGATGTCGAAGTGGTATTAGATGCCAACGATATTGCGCCGCAGTTAACCTGGGGCACTAACCCTGGTCAAGTCGTTGCGATTGATGGTGTAGTACCTAATCCAGAAACTGAAACCAACAGCACCAATCGCACCAGTATGATTAAAGCATTAGAGTATATCGGCCTGACGCCTGGCACTAAGATGACTGACATTAGCATTAATAAAGTGTTTATTGGTTCTTGTACTAACTCGCGTATTGAAGATTTACGATCCGCTGCTGTGCACGCTAAAAACCGTAAAGTTGCAGAGGGTGTTGTGGCGATTGTGGTACCTGGTTCTGGCCAAGTGAAGTTACAGGCAGAGGCAGAAGGTTTAGATAAAATCTTTATTGAAGCTGGTTTTGAATGGCGTTTACCAGGTTGCTCGATGTGTTTAGCGATGAATGATGACCGTTTAGAAGCTGGCGATCGTTGTGCATCAACCAGTAACCGTAACTTTGAAGGCCGCCAAGGCCGTGGTAGTCGTACTCATTTGGTGAGCCCTGCTATGGCAGCCGCTGCAGCAGTAGCTGGTCACTTTGTTGATATTCGCAAACCTTACTAAACCGAGAGAGGAGATAAACATGCAAGCATTTACTGCCCATACCGGTTTAGCGGTAGCCATTGATAGCGCTAATGTCGATACCGATCAGATTATTCCTAAGCAATTTTTGTCTAAAGTCACCCGTGACGGTTTTGGTGTGCACTTATTTCATGATTGGCGTTACTTGGATGATGCTGGCGATAAACCCAATCCTGACTTTGTACTTAATCAGCCACGTTTTAAAGGCGCTTCTATTTTATTAGCACAAGAAAACTTTGGTTGTGGATCGTCGCGCGAGCATGCGCCATGGGCACTAGCTGATTTTGGCTTTAGAGTGATCATCGCGCCGACGTTTGCCGATATTTTTTACGGTAATTCGATTAATAACGGTCTGTTACCCGTTAAATTAACATCGGCACAAGTACAACAATTAATGGATGAAGTGGCAGCCAATGAGGGAGCAAAAATTACCGTTGATTTACAAGCTCTCACAGTTACGTCACCTTCAGGAAGCGTGTTTGATTTCACTATAGTGGAGTCTGCTCGACATAAGTTATTGAATGGTCTTGATGCGATTGGTTTGACGTTGTCATTTGAACAACAAATCAGTGATTATGAAACTCACATACCTGCCTGGTTCGCATAATCGGCTATTTCGGAATGTTTGAGAGTACCGTTTAAATAGCATGAACTATAAATTAAAAACCTCTTGATGATGTCATCAAGAGGTTTTTTTGTTTTTAATTGTAAACGTTTTTATGTCACTATTTTGTAATATAAGTACTGGGTGGACTTATTTTAGATGAATATCGTTAATTATTTAAGCTCACTAGTGTGCTATGTAAAGCTATTTAACCTAATGTTTTTAAATGATAAAAAATAACTTTTCCTTATGTGATGTTAAATCGGTTTACAGCTATACCGCTTTTAGTTTCTTTTTTATAGCAGAAAATTAAAAGTTTGATCATGATCACAATTTTAAATTCAATCACTCACTTCTTGTTCCGTCTCTTTACGCAGTTGCAAAGCTTTTTTGGATCAGTACACTGGCGGCTTCATTTAAATCGAGTTTTTGCTCTATAAAAGTCGATTTATGCAGTTTGAAACTAAGACACAGAGAATCATAATGAAAAAAACAGTGTTAACACTGGCGATTAGCGCCATTGTATTTGGGGCAACAACTCAAGTGAACGCGGCAGGTTTTCAACTTGCAGAATATTCAGCGACAGGTTTAGGCCGTGCATTTGCTGGTGAAGCGGCTATTGCAGACAATGCGTCAACTCAAGCGCGTAATCCAGCCATGCTAGCTTATCTAGAAGGCCGCCAAGTATCAGCGGGTGGCATTTATGTTATGCCAAATGTTGATGTGGTTGGTGATGTCGGCATTTCTTCACCGTTATTAGGCTCAGAGCCATTAGTGATTGGTGCTGACGCATATGATGTTGCTGATAATGCATTTGTGCCAAACTTTTATTATTCAAACCAGTTGAATGATCAATGGACTTGGGGTCTAGCGGTTAATTCAAATTATGGTTTAGCAACAGATATTCCGGTAGCGGATGCAGCGGCTATTTTTGGCAGTAAAACCTCAATTACCACTGTCGAGTTTAATCCCAATGTTGCTTTCCGTGTTGATGACTCATTCACTGTAGGTGCTGGCTTACGTGTTGTGTACGGTGAAGGTGAAGTTAGTGCAACCGCTCCAGGTTGGATTGATGCGATTAAAGCTAATCCTAATTTACCTGCAAGCATCAATGCACGCTTACCTTCAGGTGGTACAAATTTAAAGTCAATGGAAGGTGATGATGTTGGTTATGGGTGGAAAGCGGGCGCGAGCTGGCAAATTAACTCAGCTAACCGTATCGGTTTGGCTTATCACAGTAGTGTCGATCTTAAATTAGACGGTCATGTGTCTGGTGTGGCTTATAACGGTGGTCAAAATATTGAAATCGAAGGCTACTTACCTATTGAGTTACCTGCATTTGCAGAACTTGCTTCTTATCACCAGTTAACCGAAAACTGGGCAATGCATGCCAGTGTTAATTGGACCGAATGGAGTGTGTTTGAGCAACTAGTGGCGTATTTCCCTGGTGATGTTAAGCCAGTAGGTGGCTTAGAGTCAGACGTAGTAAAAGAAGAGAACTTTAAAGATAACTGGCGTTATGCGCTTGGTACCACCTATACCCTTAATGACCAGTGGACATTACGTGCAGGTATGGCATTAGATACAACTGCGGTTGATGATCAGCATCGCACCACGACCATTCCAGATTCTGACCGTTTATGGTTCAGTGTGGGTACCGGTTATCAAGTCTCTAAAAATTTGAATGTTGATGTGGGTGTGACTTACATTCGCACTTATGGTGACGCACCCATTACAGAGACTCAGGGCCTACAGGATCTTGCAGCGATTAGCTTCACTGGTGAAGCCACCGGTGATGTATGGTTAACAGGTGTGCAGTTAAGCTATAAGATGTAATAAGCTCTGCTAGTGTTGATATTTAAGGCCTCGCAGTTGCGAGGCCTTTTTATTTCTGATCTACAGTAAAATGATGAGGTTTTCTGTGAACGGGTGACAATTACTTGCATTAATTTTATATGTCGATGTACGATGTCACATTGGCTTATTAAGCAGATAAATCATATAAAAATAATAATGACAAAATGATATAGGAAATCATATGGTTGCAAAAAAATACATTGTCGCGTTAGATCAAGGCACTACAAGTTCTCGTGCCATTGTGTTTGATCATCAAGCGAATATTGTCGCCGTGGCACATCGTGAATTTACTCAACATTATCCGCAAGCGGGGTGGGTAGAGCATGATCCGATGGAGATATGGTCTTCACAAAGTTCAGTTTTGGTTGAAGTGCTAACTCGCGCGGGCATTAGCCGTCATGATGTTGCCGCGATAGGGATTACTAATCAACGCGAAACCACGATTGTCTGGAACAAGCACACAGGTAAGCCGGTATGTAATGCAATTGTATGGCAATGTCGCCGCAGCCAGGCAATATGCCAACATCATAAAGCACAAGGTGCTGAAGATATGGTGCGCCAGAAAACTGGGCTGGTATTAGATCCATATTTTTCGGCGTCAAAAGTTGAGTGGATTTTAAACAACGTTGAAGGCGCTCGTGAACAAGCCGAAGCCGGTGATTTATTGTTTGGCACTGTTGACACCTGGTTGGTGTGGAAACTCACACAAGGTGAAGTCCATGTGACCGAACCGACTAATGCATCTCGGACCATGTTATTTAACATTCATGACCAGCAGTGGGACCAAGAGTTGCTTGATCTGTTTAACATCCCTCGGGCAATGTTACCTGACGTGAAACCGTCTTGCGCAATATACGGCTATACCGAATTGGCTGGCAATCATGTTCCTGTGGCGGGTATGGCTGGCGATCAACAATCGGCGTTATTTGGCCAATTGTGCATTGAGCCTGGGATGGCTAAAAATACTTATGGCACAGGGTGTTTTTTGTTAATGAACACGGGTGACAAAGCGGTAGAGTCTACCCATGGGTTATTAACGACCATTGCTATTGGCGCTGATACAAAGGTGAATTATGCCCTAGAAGGCTCGGTATTTATGGGCGGCGCGGTCATTCAGTGGTTGCGTGATGAGTTAGGTCTTATTGCCGATGCTTGTGACACCCAATATTTTGCCGACAAAGTAGACGACACTAATGGCGTTTACTTGGTGCCTGCATTTGTGGGTTTAGGTGCTCCTTATTGGGATGCCGATGCCCGAGGTGCCATTATTGGTTTAACCCGGGGAGCCAATCGGAATCATATTATTCGCGCAGCATTAGAAGCAATTGCATACCAGTCTCGTGATGTGCTTGATGCTATGAGCAAAGACTCTAATGTACCGCTAACACAAATTCGAGTGGATGGTGGTGCGGTAGCGAATGACTTTTTAATGCAATTTCAAGCCGACATTACTGGGGTAACGGTTATTCGTCCGCAAGTAACAGAAACCACTGCGATGGGAGCTGCATTCCTCGCTGGCTTGGCTGTTGGTGTATGGAAGTCGACCGATGAATTAAAAACCATGCTGTCTACCGAGCGGGAGTTTACCTCAACAATGGATATAGAGACTCGTGCAACCTTATATAAGGGCTGGCAGAAAGCTGTATCTCAAGTGAGCCCTAATGGTGACGTTGGGTAAACGAAGTAAATATTACACTTCAATATCAATAAGCTGACTAGCGGTTTCTCCCCGAGTGGAGAATCGCTTATCCGTTTTCATTCGCCTCATTCGACTACCTAGATTTTTTTTCTCATTAACCGTTCTAGGTTTGGCGCGTCTTTCTTGACGTGGCGCTTCCTGCCGTTGAATCGGCATTTTATGAGTAATGCTGGGGGGTAATTGTGACTGAGGTGCCTCGTGGCTGTCTGCACTTATCGCACTGGTATGTTTGACTTGTTCAACAATCCTCTTACGCTCACTCACTGCCTGTACAGGTCTAGCTAGCATGGCATAAATGCTGTCGATACTCATGTTGCTCTCCTGTGATGGTGAAATGAAGTTGGATGTTTATCATCATAACTGTTTATCGGCTTAATTTGATTAAAATTTAATCTTATTTAGATTTTGGATCGTTTAATTACCTCTTTCATACTCTTGGTTGACTGGCTCCCTGTTGGTATGGGTGTTATCAATTATGCTCATTTCATTATTTTTATCAGTTATTCAATGATGTACCAAGGGCAATAGAATAACGTTAACGTCGCGATGTTTTCCCATTTACGACCTCTAAAGGCATATTTCCGCGTCAATAGCTTATCTATTGCCTATTAATGCAACGAAGTTAACAGGACACAGCGTTGAGCAGATCGATATCGCTGTAGCGTAATTCCTTAAGTGATAACACTGCTTTTAACTGTTTATTGTTGAGTCATCATCACAGTACATCCCATTAAGGCATTAAGAATAATTAACTGTGATTGCGAGATGAATTGATAAAATGCTTGCCCTCAACATGCAGGGTTAATGTTATACATCGTGATGTTCTGCAATCGATTTTTGGTCGTTAATACTTAGGCATTGATGCTTAGTAATCGATGTTTAGCAGTTGATGTTTAGCAGTAATCTAATGATCAAAAGTTGTTTTAGCAGTGTTATTTAGCAGTGTTATTTAGATAGGCAATTTACCTGAGCAATACGATACAGAAGGTGAATAGAGAGGTGTTTTCGCCTCAATAATACTGATATTGAAGATGCTCGACAGGCATAAGCATAAAATAAAGAGCTTTTTTAAACGTAGAAAATCGACTCAGTCGACTATTTGTTGATTTTTAATGTGCTTAAAATTGAGCTGTTGAGCAATATTACGAGGTAAAGATGGAGCATTCGAACGATTAAATAACATTAATTAAAAAGATCGCGAGTCTATTTTAGCCGATAAAGTGACCGTTATGTCTCTGGTTTAACTCATTTACCCTGATTTTTAGCTGTTTTCCTATGACAGCTCTGTCATTCATCCCGCTTGATATTAATTTGCTGCTAACCCGCTTGGGGTCTGGATTTAATATATCTGTCCATTGCTTGACAACACTTGCATAGAGTCCCTAAACTTAGCATTTGTGGGAAGAAGTGGATCATTGTGGATCAAATGACAACATTAAGGGCTAAATAACGTGTTTCGTGGTGCCAGTGCAATCAACATGGATGCTAAAGGGCGGATCGCTATTCCAGCGAGATACCGTGATGCGTTACGTGTGGAGCATGCCGGTACTGTGATTATGACCGTTGATATTGACGCTGCTTGTTTGTTGATTTATCCGTTACATGAATGGGAGCAGATTGAAGCAAAGCTAAGATTGCTTTCTGATACCGATCCACTTGAGCGTTCCTTTAAACGAAAATTACTAGGTCACGCACAAGATTGTGAACTAGACAGCCACGGACGTATTGTGATTCCGCCGGCATTGCGAAGTTTCGCCAGTTTAGAAAAGAAAACCATGCTGGTGGGCTTACTGAATAAATTTGAATTATGGGAAGAGAGTGCTTGGCAGCAACAAATGGATGATGGCAATGCGCTCATTCAAAGCCAAGATTTAGCCAGCAATGAACGTCTGGCACACTTTTCACTGTAATGACCAAAAAGGTTAGAAGAACCCAATGAGCCAAGAGTTTGCCCATTTATCAGTATTATTGAATGAGACCGTTGATGGTCTCAATATCCAAAGTGATGGCATCTACATTGATGGCACGTTTGGCCGAGGTGGGCATTCGCGTCATGTATTAAGCCATTTAGGCGAAAATGGTCGTTTAATTGCAATTGATCGTGATCCGCAAGCCATTGAAGCTGCAAAACAGTTTGCAGATGATCCACGTTTTCAAATCGTACACGGTGGCTTTGGCCAATTAGCCGAGTATGTAGAGGAGCTTGGATTAACCGGTAAGATCAACGGCGTATTGCTTGATCTTGGCGTGTCATCACCACAGCTAGACGATGCAGAGCGTGGCTTTAGTTTTTTACGTGATGGTCCACTCGATATGCGCATGGACAATAGCCAAGGGCAAACTGCGGCGCAGTGGATAGCGCGTGCTGAAATTGAAGACATGGCATGGGTATTTAAAACCTACGGTGAAGAAAAAAATTCGCGTCACATTGCACGTTGTATCGCTGCCGATCGCGAAAAAACACCTTTTTTGCGTACCAAAGATTTAGCCGATTTAATCGCGCGCATCACTAAAAACAAAGAGCGTAATAAGCATCCTGCAACACGGGTGTTCCAGGCTATTCGTATTTATATTAACAGTGAATTAGAACAAATCGATCAAGCACTTGAAGGCGCATTAGCGGTATTAGCACCTCAAGGACGTCTATCGGTGATCAGTTTTCATTCGTTAGAAGACCGTATGGTTAAGCGTTTCATTCGCCGCCATAGCCAAGCTGAAAGCGTGCCATATGGATTGCCTATCATGGAAGCAGAGCTTAATAAATCGCGCAAATTAAAGGCGGTTAGTAAGGCACTAAAGCCTTCTGATGCAGAATTAGAGCAAAATCCACGTGCGCGTAGCTCAGTATTACGAGTTGCCGAACGTCTGGATTATTAACCACTGAGGGTAATGTGAGCCAATCACCATTAAATTTGCCTCGGATTGTGTTACATGACATTTGGCACCACAAGTGGGTATTGCTGTTGAGTATTTTGGTTGTGATGAATGGCGTAGCCGTCGTTTATACCAGCCATGTAACACGTAAGTTGATTACTCAATGGGATCAACTTCTACAAGAGCAAGATCGCTTAGATATTGAATGGCGAAACCTATTATTAGAAGAACAATCGCAATCAGAGCACAGTCGTGTGACTCGGATGGCAACCAAAGAATTAAATATGTCTCGGCCGCTTCCTAAGGAGGAAGTTATCATTCGAGTCCAGTGAGCATAGGGAATATGGCTAGACAAGCAAAGCAAAAATTAGGTCACGAACTTATTCCATGGCGTTTATACGTTGTGGTGGGGTTCGTTTTGTTATTATTTTGCAGTCTAGTTGCACGTGCGGCCTATATTCAAATTATTGAGCCAGATAAACTGCGTCACGAAAGTGATATGCGCACATTACGCACAACCAGCAATCAAGTTCAGCGAGGCTTAATCACCGATCGCAATGGCGATATGCTCGCGGTTAGTGTTCCTGTGCGGGCTGTGTGGGCTGATCCTAAACATGCTCATGATCAAGATGCATTTAAAGACATGCGACGTTGGCAAGCCCTTGCTGATGTTCTGCAGGAACCTGTCGATGTATTGGTAAGAAAAGTCAAAAACAATCCTAAAAAGCGCTTTGTATATCTTAAACGTCAAGTGACCTCTGCTGTTGCTGACTATATTGAGCAGCTTAAAATTGGTGGTATTTACCTTAAATCAGAATCCCGTCGTTACTATCCTGCTGGTGAAACGGCTGCACAGTTAATTGGTATCACTAATATCGATGATGTGGGCATTGAAGGCATCGAAAATACTTATAATACTTGGTTAACAGGAACACCCTCTAAGCAAAAAGTACGTAAAGCCCGCGATGGCAGTGTGGTTGAACGTTTAGATATCGTGCAAGAAGGCGAAAGCTCTAACGATTTAGTGCTCAGTATCGATCAACGTATTCAGCAGTTGGCATATCGTGAATTGAAACGTGCGACAGAAGTATACCAAGCGACTTCAGGGTCTGTGGTGGTCATCGATGTGACCACTGGCGAAGTGCTAGCGATGGTAAATACGCCTTCATATAATCCCAATGCCCGAGATAATTTACAGCCTCACCGTATGCGTAATCGTGCCTTAACTGACACATTCGAACCCGGGTCTACTATTAAACCTTTTGTTGTTGCAGCGGCTCTAGATTCTGGCACAGTGAAAGTAAATGAATTGATCTCGACATCACCAGGGTGGATGCGGATTGGTGGACGTCAAGTTCGCGATTCGAATAACTATGGTGACATGACGTTAGCCAAAATTTTGGTTAAATCGAGTAACGTGGGCATTAGTAAGCTGTCCTTGTCTATGCCTGTTGAACAATTACTCGGTACATACCAATCCATGGGATTAGGTAATTATTCGGGGATTAATTTAACCGGTGAAAGTGCCGGATTAATTCATAATCGCCATCGTTGGTCTGACTTTGAACGCGCCACCCTGTCTTTTGGTTATGGCTTTACCGCGACACCATTACAAATTGCACGTATGTACGCCACGCTAGGCAGTGGTGGAATACTTTATCCAGTATCGATTTTAAAACTGAGACAGCCACCTAAAGGCGAGCAAGTTATTTCAAATAAAGTCGCCTATGACGTAATGGAAATGCTCGTTGGGGTGACTGAAACGGGAGGCACAGGAACCAAAGCACATATTGATGGTTACCCCGTTGCAGGTAAATCAGGTACAAGCCGTAAAGCCGTTGCTGGGGGGTATGGCGATGATTATGTCGCTTTATTTGCTGGTGTAGCTCCGGTTCATAAACCACGCTTGGCTATTTCAGTTGTGATTAATGAACCCAAAGGCGACAAATATTACGGTGGCGATGTTGCCGGCCCTGCTTTTGCTAAAATTATGTCAGGTGCTTTGCAAATGCTTAATGTAGAACCAATTTCAGAGCAGGAGGCTGTTCATTTGGCCACTGCGCGAGGAGCGCAGAATAATGTTATTAAATGATTTATTAGCGCCGTGGTTCCATTACTCTGGCCGCGAATCCATTAATGGGTTAACACTAGACAGCCGTGACGTAGAACGTGGCGGTTTATTTGTGGCGTTACCTGGTCATAAAGTCGATGGTCGAGTATTCATTCCTCAAGCGATTAACGCTGGAGCAACAGCGATACTGATCCATACCGATAATCCAGATGAACATGGCATCGTCGATCGTCTTCAATATACTGTGCCATTAGTGTTTTTTTGCCAACTAGGCCGCCAATTGTCGGCCGTTGCTGCGCAGTTTTACTTATCCAATAACCAATCGTTATCTTTGATTGGAATCACCGGTACCAATGGCAAAACTTCTGTAAGCCAAATTATCGCTCAAATTGTCCATTTACTTGGCCATCAAGCCGCTGTGATGGGCACATTAGGTAATGGTTTGTGGGGCCAACTTGTGGATAGCGGCAATACGACTGCTGATGCCATAACGATTATGCGCCAGCTTAGTGAGTTTGCTGCTAAAGGCGCTGAACTGTGTGCTATGGAAGTGTCTAGCCATGGTTTAGTACAAGGACGAGTAGAAGCGGCACCATTTGAGATAGCAGTGTTTACTAATTTAAGCCGTGATCATCTAGATTATCACGGTGATATGGATTCTTACGCTGCGGCTAAAAAACGCTTATTTCAATTTCCTAGTGTAAAACATGGTGTGATTAATATTGATGATGCCGTGGGCGAGAAATGGTTGACCCAACTTGCGAATGAAAAGAATAAGTCATTCAGCATTCAAGGTAATTCTGCTGCCGACTTTTACTGTGATGCCATTGAATATCATGATGCAGGTGTCACCGCGACATTGCATTTTGTCGAGATTAATAGTGGGCTTCCTGTAAGTGTGCAGCTTAACTCGCCGCTATTAGGTGCATTTAACTTGTCTAACCTAGTGGCAGCAATAACTGTGCTGTATTTACAGGGCAAGCCAATGGCATCTATTTTGGCGGTGCTGCCGTTGTTGGTTCCTGTTGCGGGTCGTATGGAGCGTTTTTCATCTACTAACAGCGCGACTTTGGTTGTTGACTATGCCCATACTCCAGATGCAATTGAGCAAGCGTTAAAAGCATTAAGATTGCACTGCAAAGGAACTCTGTGGTGTGTATTCGGCTGCGGTGGCGATCGTGACAAAGGCAAACGTCCTTTGATGGCACAAGCCGCTGAGCAATATGCAGATAAAGTGATGATCACAAGTGACAATGCCCGTAGTGAAGATCCACAAACCATTATTGACGATATTTTACAGGGTATTAGTCAGCCTCAAAACGTGCTTACTCAAGTAGACCGTATTGAAGCCATTACCCATGTTGTTGCATTGGCACACGTTGACGATATTGTACTGCTTGCTGGCAAGGGGCATGAAACCTATCAAGAAGTGGCAGGACAACGTATTGATTATGATGAACGCGCCTTAGCATTCAAGTTGTCTCAGGAGGCATCATGATTAGTGTCACTATGTCGGTATTAGCCCAGCATCTTAATGGCACCCTACACGGCCAAGACGGAGTGATTACGAGTGTCAGTACTGACAGTCGCAACATTCCAGCTCAATGTTTATTTATCGCGTTAAAAGGCGAGCGTTTTGATGGCCATGACTTTGTTGATACTGCGATTAAAAATGGTGCAGTAGCACTGTTGGTCGATCATCTATTAGTCGACCATCCTTTTGCCGCCGATATTGCGCAAATTGTAGTGGCCGATACCCAAAAGGCTATGGGCAAGATGGGAGCGTTTGTGCGCCAAACCGTGGCGCCTATTTGCGTCGCGTTAACGGGGTCAAACGGCAAAACCAGCGTTAAAGAAATGCTGGCCACTATTTTATCTCAACATCACCAAGTGTTATTTACCGCCGGCAATTTTAACAACGAAATTGGTGTGCCGTTAACTTTGCTACGGTTAAGTAAAGGTGATGAATATGGGGTATTTGAACTTGGCGCAAATCATCGTGGTGAGATCAATTACACCTCGTCGTTAGTGCTGCCTCAAGTCGCGTTAGTGAATAATGTCGGCAATGCTCATCTTGAAGGATTTGGTTCGCTGGAAGGTGTTGCTCAGGCTAAATCTGAAATTTTTAATCATCTTGCTCCAGATGGCACGGCGATTATTAATGCTGACGACAAGTTTGCAGACTTTATGCTGCAACAGTCGCAAGGGCACAAACACCTGTGTTTTAGCCGTGAAATGAATGTCGATGCCGATGTGATTGCAACAGACATAGTGGCAGATGCCAATGGTTGTTATCGGTTTACATTAACCTTTGATGGACAGCAAGAAGTGGTGCAATTGCCATTGGCGGGTCTGCATCAAGTGAGTAATGCTCTGGCTGCAGCATCTATGTGTATTGCTTTAGATATATCGCTTTACGACATCGCACAAGGCTTTGCTTTGCTTAAACCGGTAAAGGGTCGTATGCAGCCCCATGAGCTTGGTCGAGTGTTATTAATTGATGATAGCTATAACGCTAATCCAACGTCAGTAAGTGCGGCGATTAATTGGTTGCAACAACGTGATGGATATCGTTGTTTAGTACTGGGAGATTTAGGCGAATTAGGCGACAATGCTGCCCCTTTGCATGCCAGCATTGGATTACAGGTTAAAAATGCAGCCATAGAGTCGCTATTTTGTTGCGGCCAGTTGTCGGCAAATACCAGTGAAGCATTTGGCAGTGAACACTTTTGTGCTCAAGAGCCATTAATCGTGGCATTGCAAAAACAGTTAATAAGTACCAAAGGTAATATCACCGTTTTAGTTAAAGGTTCCCGCAGCGCCGCTATGGAGCGAGTTGTGGACAGTTTATTAGATGCCTTTGGGCGTGGGGAGTTAGTGTAGATGCTGGTTTATCTAGCCGAGTATTTAACCCAATTTTATAGCGGGTTTAACGTTTTTTCATATGTAACGTTCCGGGCTATTTTAGGCTTGTTAACTGCATTGGTGTTTAGTTTGTGGTGGGGGCCGATTTTAATTAAGCACCTGCAAACGCTGCAAATTGGTCAAGTCGTTCGTGATGACGGTCCAGAATCGCATTTCAGTAAGCGTGGAACACCGACAATGGGCGGAATTCTTATCCTTGCGGGCATTTTTATCAGTGTGCTGCTGTGGGGCGACTTATCTAATCGTTATGTATTAGTCACTTTATTTGTACTAGCCAGTTTTGGTGTCATTGGTTTTATTGATGATTACCGTAAAGTGGTTAAGAAAGATTCTAAAGGCCTAATTGCACGTTGGAAATACGCGCTGCAGTCAATTGCCGCTTTAGTGGTTGCAGTGTATTTGTATAGCTCATCAACCATGGTTGGCGAAACACAATTAGTTGTGCCGTTTTTTAAAGATATTATGCCGCAACTGGGCTTTATGTTTATTTTATTAGCTTACTTCACCATCGTGGGTGCCAGTAACGCAGTGAACTTAACCGACGGCTTAGATGGTTTGGCGATTATGCCAACCGTAATGGTTGCGGCTGCGTTTGCATTAATCGCTTACTTATCTGGTCATGCACAATTTGCCAGTTATTTGCACCTACCTCATTTACCGTTAGCCGGTGAATTGGTGATTGTGTGTACGGCTATGGTCGGTGCAGGTTTAGGTTTTTTATGGTTCAACACCTACCCAGCACAAGTGTTTATGGGCGATGTAGGCTCATTAGCGTTGGGTGCTGCATTAGGTGTGATTGCTATTTTGGTTCGCCAAGAGATTTTATTAGTGATCATGGGTGGCGTGTTTGTTATGGAAACGGTATCGGTGATATTGCAGGTGGGTTCGTATAAGTTACGTGGTCAACGAATTTTCCGTATGGCACCTATTCATCATCACTATGAGTTAAAAGGGTGGCCAGAGCCGCGTGTAATCGTGCGTTTTTGGATTATCTCGTTGTTTTTAGTGTTACTGGGTCTCGCGACTCTAAAATTACGCTAAGTAATTAATCAAGGTCAGTATTATGCAAACTCAATATACGCACATTGTTTTAGGCTTAGGGGCAACAGGGCTCTCGGTCGTGCGTTTTTTAGTGTCTAAAGGCATTAAACCTTTAGTGATGGACAGTCGTCGTCATCCGCCGGGTGCAGATACGTTGGCACAAGAGTTTGCCGATATTGAATTATTGGCTGGCGGGTTTGATTGTCGTTATTTAGTTCAGTCTAGCCAAATTATCATCAGCCCTGGTGTGCCAATCGATACGCCTGAAGTGCGTGCAGCATTGGACATGGGAATTGAAGTGATTGGTGATGTCGAGTTATTTGCTCGAGAAATAGCAGACAAAAAACCTTGCGTTGTCGGTATCACTGGATCAAATGGTAAATCTACGGTGACGACATTAGTGTACGAAATGCTGTTAGCTGCCGGAAAATCGGTGGCGATTGGCGGTAATATTGGTACACCAGCGCTGGATTTATTACCTCAGAATGCAGACTTTTACGTACTTGAACTATCGAGTTTTCAACTTGAAACAACTCATTCATTAAATTGTATTGCGGCAACGTGTCTCAATGTTAGCGAAGATCATATGGATCGCTATAGTGACTTAAATACTTACCGCGAAGCAAAATTACGCTTATACCCACAAAGTCGCTTTGTGATGTACAACCGTGATGACGAGTTAACTTATCCGTTAGAGCCAATGAATCAAAATAATTTTGGTTTGGATGTGCCAGAAGGCGATGCATGGGGATTAAGTGATGGCAAGATTTTCCATGGTGACAGTGAAATTATTAATTTAATTGATGTGACCTTAATTGGTAGCCATAACCATGCAAACTTACTAGCTGCAATGGCATTAGCCGATGCTTGTGGTGTCGGTAAAGAGGCCATGATAGAAGTGGCTAAAACCTTTGTTGGTTTAAGCCATCGTTGCGAACTGATTGCCGTTAAGCAAGGTGTGTCGTATATCAATGACTCTAAAGCGACCAATGTTGGCGCGACAGTTGCCGCGCTAGAGGGACTTAATTCACACTTAGGTGATTTGTATTTGATCGCCGGTGGAGACGGTAAAGGCAGTGATTTTAGTCCGCTTATAGAACCGTTGAGCAATATTACCCAGCTTATTACCTTGGGGCGAGATGGACGCAAAATTGCCAAATTAAAACCAGGCACTATTGAAGTGACAACGATGGCAGAGGCCGTCGCCAAAGCCGCTGAATTAACATCGTCTGGTGACATAGTATTATTGTCGCCAGCATGTGCAAGTTTAGATATGTATAAGAACTTTATGGCTCGCGGTGATGATTTTAGACAGTGTGTGGAGTCGTTAGCCGATGGCGAATAACGAGCAGCAACTTAGCTTGTTTAAACGGGGCCTTAATTGGACTTTGCCCTCGTTATTATCAGATGACCATACACCGGGTATGCCGTTATACGACCGTAGCTTTCTAGTCGCGATTGTCGGCTTAATGTGTTTTGGCTTTGTTATGGTGATGTCTGCTTCAATGCCTGAAGCGACCAAACTGACTGGCGACCCGTTTTATTTTATGTATCGCCATGTGCTTTACCTTGTTGGCTGCGTAGTGATTGCTTTCGTGGTACTGAAGTTTGAAGTCAGCTATTGGGAAAAAAACAGCGGCATGCTGATGCTAGCGGTGTTGGTATTATTGATAGCAGTACTGTTTATCGGTACTTCGGTTAACGGTGCTCGTCGTTGGTTGTCTATCGGTCCTATTAGGATCCAAGTCGCCGAAATGGCCAAGTTTGTATTTATTGTCTACATGGCAGGTTACCTAGTACGTCGTCATGGTGAATTACGCGAAAACCGTAAAGGCTTCTATAAACCGATTGGGGTTTACGGTTTGTTTGCAGTATTGATTTTGTTGCAGCCTGACCTAGGCACCGTGGTGGTGTTGTTTGTGTGTACGGTAAGCTTGTTGTTTCTGGCTGGCGCGCGCATTACAGACTTTATGGTGTTGATATTACTTGGCGTAGCGACCTTCGTATTACTGGTGCTATTCGAACCCTACCGTATGCGACGTGTGACCTCGTTTATGGATCCGTGGGAAGACCCATTTGGCAGTGGTTATCAGTTGACGCAGTCCTTAATGGCTTATGGCCGAGGCGATTGGTTTGGTCAGGGTTTAGGTAACAGTATTCAGAAGCTGGCTTATTTACCTGAGGCACACACTGATTTTATCTTTGCTGTTATCGGTGAGGAGCTGGGGTTTACCGGTATTATGGTGGTGTTATGCACATTATTTTTTATTGCTATACGTGCGATTAGATTGGGTAATTTATGTTTAAAAATGCAGCGCCCTTTTGAAAGTTATGTCGCCTATGGTGTCGGTATTTGGATTTGTTTTCAGACCGTAGTTAACGTAGGGGCCAGTATTGGTATGTTACCAACCAAAGGGTTAACCCTACCGTTTATTAGCTATGGTGGCAGTAGTTTGTGGATTATGACCGCTGCGGTGATGTTGCTTGTTAGGATAGATCATGAACGTCGAGTTAGTTTGGTGCAAGCCGTACAAGGGAGAACCAGTTAATGAACAGTAATATTAGTCGTTCTCCTAAGATATTAATTATGGCTGGCGGTACGGGTGGCCATGTTTTTCCTGCACTTGCGGTGGCGAAGTATTTAGCGGAGAAAGGTTGGCAAATACGTTGGTTAGGTACTGCCGACCGAATGGAAGCGCGTTTAGTGCCTCAACACGGATTTGATATTGAATTTATCGATATTAAAGGTGTGCGTGGTAATGGGCTTATGCGTAAGTTAGCGGCACCATTTAAAATTATCCGTTCAATTATTCAAGCCAAAGCGGTAATTGATGATTTTCAACCCGATGTGATTCTAGGCATGGGCGGTTTTGCCAGCGGCCCGGGCGGAGTGGCCGGAAAATTGTCAGGTATTCCTGTCGTGTTGCATGAGCAAAATGCGATTCCAGGATTAACCAATAAGTTGTTATCTAAGATTGCCAAAAAAGTGTTGTGTGCATTCCCCAATACCTTTACCAGTAGCGTCGCTAATGTTGAGGTTGTGGGTAATCCCATCCGCCAAGAGCTGATTGAGTTAGGCGCACAAATTAAAACACCGCAAGCCGATGCGTTAAGAGTATTGGTGGTAGGTGGCAGTTTAGGTGCCAAAGTATTGAATGATGTCATGCCTGCTGTGGTGGCTCATCTGAGTAAATATCATTCTCTGACAGTTTGGCACCAAGTGGGCAAAAATAACCAAACAACAGTAAAGTCGAGTTATCAACAACTTGGCCAATCAGACAGTGTCAATGTTGCAGAATTTATTGATGATATGGAAGCCGCTTATCGTTGGGCCGATGTAGTGGTTTGCCGCTCCGGTGCCCTTACAGTGTCCGAACTGGCAGCCGTGGGTTTACCGAGTATTTTAGTGCCGTATCCTCATGCAGTGGATGATCATCAAACTGTAAATGCATCAGTACTTGTTGATGCTGGCGCAGGATTTTTATTACCACAAACCATTTTAAATGCAGATAACCTTGCTGAAAAATTGCAGTTATTTGCTGAAAATAGACAAGAACTAGCCCAAATGGGTCATAAGGCAAGAGGCGTAGCGGTATTAGATGCGACTCAACGAGTAGCAGATATTTGTGCCTCATTTGCGAGTAAGGGTTGAAATGACTAAGACAGAAAGATACGCACAGCTTCGTAGCATGATCCCTGAAATGAGACGGATTAAGCGCATTCATTTTGTTGGCATCGGTGGTGCTGGCATGGGTGGTATTGCGGAAGTGCTTGTGAACGAAGGTTATCAAATAAGCGGCTCAGATATCGCTATCAATAGCGTAACTGAGCGTTTGGCGAGTCTTGGCGCAAAAATCATTATTGGCCATCAGGCCCAAAGCGTTGAACAGGTTGATGTTGTTGTTGTTTCGACTGCCATTAACCCGCAAAATCCTGAGATTATTGCCGCTAAAGAATTACGTATTCCGATTGTACGCCGTGCAGAAATGCTGGCTGAGTTAATGCGCTATCGTCATGGTGTTGCGATTGCCGGCACTCATGGTAAAACCACCACGACGAGCTTAATTGCCAGTGTCTATGGTCAAGCTGGCCGTGATCCAACATTTGTGATTGGTGGTTTACTTAATAGCGCAGGTACCAATGCACGCCTAGGCACCAGTCGTTACCTTATTGCTGAAGCAGATGAAAGCGATGCAAGCTTTTTGCATTTGCAACCAATGGTCAGTGTGATCACCAATATCGAAGCCGATCACATGGATACATATGGTGGCGACTTTGAGAAACTGAAAACCACTTTTATCGATTTTTTACATAATCTGCCGTTTTATGGCGTCGCAGTAATGTGTATTGATGATGAAGTGATCCGCGAAATTATGCCACGTATTGGCCGCCAAGTTGTGACCTATGGTTTCAGTGAAGAGGCTGATGTCCAGGCGATTAATTTTGCACAAAATGGTCACCAGTCAAGCTTTACGGTTAAGCGTCATGGCAAAGATAATGTTGATATTGTACTTAATTTGCCAGGTGAACATAACGTTCTTAACGCTTTAGCCGCGATTGCTGTCGCCAGTGAAGATGACATCGATGATAGTGCGATTGTACAAGCACTTGCAGAGTTTGAAGGTATAGGTCGTCGTTTTCAGCATTTAGGTGAATTTGAAACACCTAATGGCAGTGTCATGCTCGTGGACGACTACGGCCATCATCCAAGTGAAGTATTAGCAACGATTAAAGCAGCGCGAGCAGGTTGGCCAGACAAACGTTTAGTGATGGCATATCAACCGCATCGTTACAGCCGTACGCGCGACTTATATGAAGACTTTGTCGATGTATTGTCGCAGGTAGATTGTTTATTATTATTAGATGTTTATGCAGCGGGTGAAGCTCCTATCCCGGGTGCCGATGGGCGGGCTTTATGCCGTTCAATTAGATTACGAGGTCAAATAGACCCTATTTTTGTCGCCAGTCCAGATCAACTAGCGGCAGTTTTACCTGATGTGTTGCAACATGGGGATTTATTTATGACCCAGGGTGCGGGTAATATTGGTGCTTTATCGAAAGAATTAGCTCAGAATAATTTGGGTTGTAAAGTGCTTGTAGAAGAGCAATAAAGTGATTGATTTTTCACCAATTATTGTGTGTGAAAATCGAGCTTTAAACCTTATGAATTGGTCTATATAATGACCGATCTTTTGGAGTTAACTCCGGAACAACGTCAGAGGCGGATTTAAGGTGTCGTGGAGCGATAAAGGGCGGCAACTAAAACATAAATTAGCTCGTGTTAATTGGTATTTTTGCACTGGTGTAGTGTTTTTATGCAGTGTGCTTGGCACCGTTGTTTGGGGTTGTGTGCAACTACACGAGTTGTTAAACGATGCTGATGCATTGCCTATTGAAGCGGTTGCTATTAAAGGTGAGCGAATTTATACCACCGATGACGAAATTAAAAATGCATTACAGTCATTAATGCAAAGTAGTTTTTTTAGCGCAGATGTGGTGGATGTACAAAAAGCATTAGAAGCATTGCCGTGGGTTTATCATGCATCAGTAAGACGAGAATGGCCGGCAAAGTTTAAGGTTACCTTACAAGAACAACAAGCTGTAGCGCATTGGAACGAAGTGTCTTGGCTTAATATTAACGGTGAGGTTTTTGATGCGTTTGCGCATTCAGAACATGATGCCTTACCCAAGTTATCTGGCCCTGAAGGGACTGAAATAGAAGTATTGACCAGCTACCAGCAGTTAGATGATTTATTGACAATAAACGAGTTTAAGTTGGTCAGTTTACGCTTAAGTCCTCGCCATGCGTGGCATGCTGTACTGGCTAACGGAATTGAAATAGAGCTTGGGCGAGAAGATAAAATGTCACGGATACAACGCTTTATTAATGTGTATCCAACTTTGAAGCAAAGTGAAAAACCAATTGCGACCGTTGATTTACGTTACGATACCGGGTTCGCCGTAGGTTGGGATGATTCAAAAAAGAGAGTCGACAATAAATGACCAAAAATCAGGAAAGAAACCTCATCGTGGGGTTAGATATAGGGACATCCAAGGTCGCAGTGATCATTGGTGAAGTATTACCTGATGGTGAGATTAGTGTCATTGGTTTAGGTAATCATCCTTCTCGCGGCATGGATAAAGGCGGCGTGAATGATCTCGACTCTATAGTGCGCAGTGTGCAACGGGCGTTAGATCAAGCCGAGTTGATGGCTGATTGCCAGGTTTCATCGGTGTACTTAAGTATTTCGGGTAAACATATTGCCTGCCAAAATGAAAATGGCATGGTGTCGATTAACGACGAAGAAGTCACCCAAGAAGACGTCGATAATGTAATCCATACCGCACGCTCGGTTAAGATCCCGACAGAACGTCGTATTTTGCATGTATTGCCGCAAGAGTATTCAATTGACGTTCAAGACGGCATTAAGAGCCCAATTGGTATGTCGGGCATGCGTATGGAAGCCAAAGCTCATATTGTTACTTGTGCTAATGATATGGCCAAAAACATTACTAAGAGTGTCGAGCGTTGCGGTTTAAAAGTAGATGATTTGGTATTTTCGGGCATCGCTTCTGCAGACTCTGTGCTCACAAATGATGAGAAAGATTTAGGCGTGTGTATTGTTGATATTGGTGGTGGCACAACCGATATTGCTGTATATACCAACGGCGCATTACGTCATTGTGCAGTTATTCCGGTAGCGGGTAACCAAGTCACAAGTGACATCGCCAAGATATTCAGAACACCGTTAACGCATGCTGAACAAATAAAAGTGCAGTTTGCCAGTGCCAGAAGTTCTACGGTAAGCCGTGAAGACAGTATTGAAGTACCGTCAGTGGGTGGTCGTCCTTCACGTAGCATGTCACGCCATACTCTGGCAGAAGTGGTAGAGCCAAGATATCAAGAATTGTTTGAGCTTGTGCTTAAGCAGTTACAAGATAGCGGTCTAGAAGATCAAATTGCAGCAGGGATTGTGCTTACTGGAGGAACGTCCTCGATATCGGGTGCCGTTGATATTGCTGAAGCAACCTTTGGTATGCCAGTTCGTGTCGCATCACCGCTACCAGTAAAAGGGTTATACGAATATGTTGATCAACCTATTTATTCAACAGGAATAGGGTTGCTTCATTATGGCGCAAGACGAGTCATCGAACGACAGTTCGAACGACCTGAGCGCCAAGGGGTTACCAGCTTTTTGAATCGGGTCAAAAGTTGGTTTAAGGGTGAATTTTAATAACGCAGACAAATGGAGATCAGACAATGTTTGAGATCATGGATACACATTCAGACGAAGCGGTGATTAAAGTCATCGGCGTCGGTGGCGGCGGCGGAAACGCGGTCGAACATATGGTAAAACACAGCATCGAAGGTGTTGAATTTATCGTTACCAATACAGATGCACAAGCACTACGTAAATCAAGTGCTGGTTCAACTATTCAGCTTGGCCGCGACGTGACTAAAGGTCTCGGTGCGGGCGCAAACCCAGATGTGGGCCGTCAAGCCGCTGAAGAAGACCGCGAGAATATTCGTGCTGCAATTAAAGGGTCTGACATGATCTTTATCGCTGCCGGCATGGGTGGTGGTACCGGTACTGGTGCTGCTCCTGTTGTGGCAGAAATTGCCCGTGAAGAAGGTATTTTAACCGTTGCAGTTGTGACCAAGCCTTTTCCTTTTGAAGGTAAAAAGCGCATGGCCTATGCAGAACTTGGTATTGCCGAGTTAGCTAAACATGTGGATTCGTTAATTACGATCCCCAATGAAAAGCTATTAAAAGTATTGGGTCGTGGTACTTCATTGCTTGATGCTTTTGCTGCAGCTAACAATGTATTACTTGGTGCTGTTCAAGGTATTGCTGAGCTAATTACTCGTCCTGGTCTAATCAACGTCGATTTCGCCGATGTGAAAACCGTTATGTCCGAAATGGGTAATGCCATGATGGGTACCGGTGTTGCTCGTGGTGATGATCGCGCTGAAGAAGCTGCAGAAGCTGCTGTGGCTAGCCCATTACTTGAAGATATCGACTTAGCCGGTGCGCGCGGTGTGTTAGTTAACATCACAGCAGGTATGGATATCACTATCGAAGAGCTTGAAACTGTGGGTAACCACGTTAAAGCTTATGCATCTGACAATGCCACTGTTGTAGTTGGTGCTGTCATTGATCCAGAAATGAGTGATGAGTTACGTGTAACTGTTGTTGCTACAGGTATCGGCGCAGAGAAAAAGCCAGACATTCAATTAGTGTCTAAGCCTGTTGCTCGTCCAGAACCTGTTGTAATAGAGCCGCGTCCAGAACCTGTTGAAGATGTGATGACACAACAAAGTTACGCTGCGCCAAAAGGTAATGCTGTTCCGCAGCCTCAACCTGTACAGCGTACTGATGCTGACTATCTTGATATTCCGGCATTTTTGCGTAAGCAAGCTGATTAATACACGGATAAAACGTTATGTTTTTGCGTGATTAATGAGCGAAGTGTGCGAAAAAGGTTATTTTGCAAGCAGGTTTATACATTTACTCTGTGTTTGGCGTTTTTTTTGTGAAAAGCTAAATTTATGGTAGCATGTTGTACCAGTTATGCATGATAGCCTAAGGCTATTTTTGCAACTATTTGTTTAATATTGATATTTATGGGCGACTGAATGATTTTTCAAAGAACTGTTCAAAAAATGGTGAAGAGCACTGGGGTCGGATTACATTCCGGCAACAAAGTGACTCTATGCATTATGCCCGCACCAGTGAATACAGGGATTGTACTAAAACGTACCGATCTTAGCCCTGCTGTGTCTATCCCAGCCAAAGCTGATATGGTTCGTGAAACAACAATGTGTACCGCCCTTGTAAACGATGCTGGGATTAGAATATCAACCATTGAGCATTTGTTTGCGGCACTTGCCGGCTTAGGCATCGATAATGCAATTATCGAAGTCGATGCACCAGAAATCCCGATTATGGATGGCAGTGCAAGCCCATTTGTGTTCTTACTGCAAAGTGCAGGAATTAAAGAACAAGCTGCAGCTAAAAAATACCTAAAAATCATCAAACCTGTGCGTGTTGAAGATGGCGATAAATGGGCTGAGTTAAAACCTTTTAAAGGCTTTAGAGTTGATTTTAGAATTGACTTTGATCATCCAGAAATTGCTCGTAGTCAACAACACATGGTGATGGACTTTTCGACATCAGCGTTTGTGAAAGACATTAGTCGTGCCAGAACATTTGGTTTTATGCGAGATATTGAATACCTACGTGCGAATAATCTTGCACTAGGTGGCAGCATGGAAAATGCCGTTGTACTTGACGAATATCGTGTATTAAACCCTGATGGTCTGCGTTATGAAGACGAATTCGTTAAGCATAAAATCCTCGATGCATTTGGTGACTTATATGTTGCTGGTCATGCCATCGTCGGCGAATTTTCAGCTTATAAAACTGGTCATGCGTTAAACAACCAACTTGTGCGTGCATTACTTGCTCAGCAAGATGCGTGGGAGTTGGTAAGCTTTGATAAAGAGGCTGATGTGCCTGTCAGCTTCATGGTTCCAGGTGCGTTAGCGCACGTTTAATCAGTTAAGATTGCCTATTACGGCTGGCTAATGCAGCCAGCCGTTTTAGTTTTTCACCTAAAGAACCATCAACATGTGCAGCTAATGCTTCAATATGTTGTGCTGCAGTGGTGCTGATCACATTTTGATTAGGTTGAGATTGTGGTTTTGCTAAGGCAAGCCCAGGATTGACTTTCACCTCTATAGCGGTAAGCATCGGAAGTGTGTCAGTTTGAAGTTGTTTTAATAGCTTCTGCTTTTGAAAGTTTATTCTTGCAGCCCATGCTGCAGATGTCGTTTCAATAACAAGAACACCCTGGCGGATATTAGCAACTTTTAGCTGCTCTGCCACAGGACCATTTAACGTCTGTTTGACATATCGATTCAGATTATTAAGTAGTTCTGCTTTCTCGGCCAGTTCAGGCAGTCTCCCAGACAAATGAACTAAATTGCTGAGATCTTGAGGGGGCTTTTTCATATGATAATAAGATGGCTGAATTAGGCTATGAGTGTAACAGTTTTTATCCAAGGTCGAAATGGTGTAACGCGCTGGCAACCTAGTAAGCGTTGGTTACTCCTACCTATTATTCTGATGGCCACTGGCACAGGAATATATCAATATAGCACTGAGCGTTTTGCTAACCAACAAGCGAAAGTTGATGAAAATAAACAGCTTCGCCAACAGCAAAAGCAACAAGTGGTAGAACTCAAAACTGCAACAGAAACCCAGCTGGCAACTTTGGTTGCTCATGTGGCAAAAATGCAGGCCAAAATCACCCGACTTGAAGCCCTAGGGCAGCAAGTAGCGCAAAATAATCTCCTTGATGACCAATTTGATTTCTCTACAGAAGTTGGTATCGGCGGGTTAAGCGAAATCGGCAATGGTGTCGAATTAAGCCAGCTTATCGATGAAATGAATAAGTTGGCGTCTAGAATTGATAATAATAACGTTCAGCTATCACTACTTGAAACAGTAGCATCTAATCTCCATATAGATGAAGAGCGTTATATATCAGGGCGGCCAATCGATAAAGGTTGGTTATCTTCGCCCTATGGTTTACGAAATGACCCTTTTAGTGGCCGACGAACAATGCATAAAGGTATTGATTTTGCCGGCAAAGAAGGGGCAGATGTTACAACTACTGCTGCAGGCGTTGTAACATGGTCAGGAAGCATGCTTGGATATGGTGAGTTAGTCGAAATAGATCATGGTAATGGTCTTCGCACTCGCTATGGACATAATAAATCTCTGTCAGTAAACGTAGGTGACGTCGTTGCCAAAGGCGATAAAATTGCCAGTATGGGAAGCACAGGCCGTTCAACCGGCCCCCATGTGCATTACGAAGTGCTGCGTGGTAAACAACAAATAGATCCACAGAAATACGTTTACCGCAAAGCAAGTTAATAATATTAACGGTTAATGCGCTCAAATGAGCCAAACCTACAACAGATAAGTGATTAAGATGTTAGGCAAACTACTGACAAAAGTATTCGGAAGTCGCAACGACCGCACCCTGAAAAATCTTGGAAAAATTGTTATTCAAATTAATGCATTAGAAGCTGATTACGAAAAGCTTTCTGATGAAGAACTCAAAGCAAAAACGACAGAGTTCCGCACACGTTTAGAAAATGGCGAAACCTTAGATAACATCATGGCAGAAGCATTTGCTGTTGTACGTGAAGCATCAAAGCGTGTGTTCGACATGCGTCCGTTTGATGTTCAATTACTCGGCGGCATGGTTTTAGACAGCAATCGTATTGCTGAAATGCGAACCGGTGAAGGTAAAACTCTAACGGCAACTTTGCCAGCTTACCTTAACGGCATAACGGGCAAAGGTGTTCACATCATTACTGTGAACGATTACTTAGCTACACGAGATGCTGAGAATAACCGTCCATTATTTGAGTTTTTAGGTTTAAGTGTCGGAATTAACATTGCTGGTTTAGGTTCATTCGAAAAGAAAGAAGCCTACAACGCAGATATTACCTACGGTACTAATAATGAATTTGGTTTTGACTACCTTCGCGACAACATGGCGTTTTCTCCACAAGAGCGCGTTCAGCGACCATTGCACTATGCCCTTATTGATGAAGTCGATTCAATTCTAATTGATGAAGCCCGTACACCATTGATTATTTCTGGTGCGGCAGAAGACAGCTCTGAATTATACGCCAAAATTAATTTATTGATCCCAAGTCTCATCGCTCAAGACAAAGAAGACACCGAAGACTATGTTGGTGAAGGTGACTATAGTATTGACGAAAAGGGTAAACAGGTTCATTTAACTGAACGTGGTCAAGAAAAAGTTGAACAGCTATTAATTGAAAAAGGCATGTTAGCCGAAGGTGACTCGCTCTATTCTGCGACGAACATTTCGTTATTGCATCATGTTCATGCGGCACTTCGCGCACATACCTTGTTTGAAAAAGATATCGACTATATTGTACAAGACGATGAAGTTATTATTGTCGACGAACATACAGGCCGTACTATGCCTGGTCGTAGATGGTCAGAAGGCTTGCATCAAGCTGTCGAAGCCAAAGAAGGCGCTAAAATCCAGAATGAAAACCAAACTCTGGCTTCTATCACTTTCCAAAATTATTTCAGACAGTATGAAAAGCTTGCCGGTATGACAGGTACAGCAGATACCGAAGCATTCGAATTTCAACATATCTATGGTTTAGATACCGTTGTTGTTCCTACAAATCGCCCAATGGTTCGTAAAGATATGGCCGACTTGGTCTATCTTACCGCGCCAGAAAAATATGCAGCGATTATTAAAGATATCGAAGGTTGTCGTGAACGTGGCCAACCGGTATTAGTGGGTACTGTCTCTATTGAACAATCAGAACTACTTAACTCATTATTGAAAAAAGCTAACATTCCGCATAGCGTGCTTAATGCTAAGTTCCATGAAAAAGAAGCAGAGATTGTTGCTCAAGCCGGTAGTTTAGGTGCTGTGACTATTGCAACTAACATGGCTGGCCGTGGTACAGATATCGTATTAGGCGGTAACTGGAACATGGAAATTGAAGCGCTAGATAATCCAACGGCAGAACAGAAAGCTAAGATTAAAGCTGACTGGAAAATACGTCATGATGAAGTGCTTGCTGCAGGTGGTTTGCACATCCTAGGTACAGAACGTCACGAATCTCGTCGTATCGATAATCAGTTACGCGGTCGTGCTGGTCGTCAAGGTGATGCGGGTTCTTCACGTTTTTACTTGTCGATGGAAGATAGCTTAATGCGTATCTTCGCTTCAGATCGAGTATCTGGCATGATGAAAAAGCTCGGTATGGAAGAAGGTGAGGCTATTGAGCATCCTTGGGTATCACGTGCTATTGAAAACGCTCAACGTAAAGTTGAAGCTCGTAACTTTGATATCCGTAAGCAATTGCTCGAATATGATGATGTCGCTAACGATCAACGTCAAGTTGTCTATGCACAGCGTAACGAGCTAATGGATGCTGAAAGTATTCAAGACACTATCCAGAATATCGAACAAGATGTGATAAGTGGAATTGTCGATCAATATATTCCACCGCAATCACTTGAAGAACTTTGGGATGTACCGGGGCTTGAACAACGCCTTGGTAATGAATTTGGCCTAAAGCTAACAATTCAAGAATGGTTAGATCAAGATGATAATCTGCATGAAGAAACGTTACGCGAACGGATTCTAACGTCATGGAGTGAATTATATAAAGCTAAAGAAGAGATGGTCGGTGCACAAGTATTACGTCAATTTGAAAAAGCGGTAATGCTGCAAACACTAGATGGACTCTGGAAAGAGCACTTAGCTGCCATGGATCACTTACGCCAAGGTATTCATTTACGCGGTTATGCACAGAAAAATCCAAAGCAAGAATATAAGCGTGAATCGTTTGAATTATTCCAACAATTGCTTGAAACACTGAAAAATGACGTGATAAGTGTACTGTCTAAAGTGCAAGTTCAAGCGCAGTCAGATGTTGATGAAATGGAGCAGCGTCGCCGTGATGAAGATGCAAAGATTAAACTGGCTTATCAACACGCAGCAGCAGAAGCATTAAGTGATACAGCAGAGCAACAAATAGAAGCGCCTAAAACAGTCATCCGTGAAGGTGAGAAAATAGGCCGTAACGATCCGTGCCCATGTGGTTCAGGACAAAAGTACAAACAATGTCACGGTAAACTCAGTTAACTCTCTGTTCACTATTGATGTTAGATAAAAAAGGTAGCGATTATTCGCTACCTTTTTTGTTTCTGGGATAATAAAACTGACTGATAATCTCACCCTTTGTGGATAACTTTGGGGGTAAATAGTGGGTATCATGTAGTTAAGTGCTCAAATGAATAAAAGATCATAAAAAGATCATTTTTTTGCACAAAAGCGCTTGCACTAAATCTTAAGCTGCCTATAATGCGCATCCACTGACACGGCATACAGCGAAAGCGAAAACCGGTTAGCGTTATTAACAACTACTTAGTGGTGTTAGTAACAGGCGAAAAGAAGTTTGAAAAAACACTTGACGCAATAAAGGGAATGCGTAGAATACGCAGCCCAAGCCAACGACCTAGCGTCTGACGGCGATGTCTGAAAAATCGACATCAAGCTCTTTAACAATTTATCAAGTAATCTGTGTGGACATTCACAGGTATTGAGTTATTCGAAATTGTCTTCTGTTCTTCGGAATGTTGGCAATCAAAAAATTACAACTCAATGCAACGATGAGTGTTCATAGTAATATGTACAAACATTATTTAGATTCTTCCGAGTCTAATTAATGAAATCAGAATTCATTGAGCCGAAAGCGTCGTTCTTATTTATAAGAGTGGGGTTTTCAAAAGAACTTTAATTGAAGAGTTTGATCATGGCTCAGATTGAACGCTGGCGGCAGGCCTAACACATGCAAGTCGAGCGGTAACACAAGGGAGCTTGCTCCTGAGGTGACGAGCGGCGGACGGGTGAGTAATGCCTAGGGATCTGCCCAGTCGAGGGGGATAACAGTTGGAAACGACTGCTAATACCGCATACGCCCTACGGGGGAAAGGAGGGGACCTTCGGGCCTTCCGCGATTGGATGAACCTAGGTGGGATTAGCTAGTTGGTGAGGTAATGGCTCACCAAGGCGACGATCCCTAGCTGTTCTGAGAGGATGATCAGCCACACTGGGACTGAGACACGGCCCAGACTCCTACGGGAGGCAGCAGTGGGGAATATTGCACAATGGGGGAAACCCTGATGCAGCCATGCCGCGTGTGTGAAGAAGGCCTTCGGGTTGTAAAGCACTTTCAGTAGGGAGGAAAGGTGGTGTGTTAATAGCACATTGCTGTGACGTTACCTACAGAAGAAGGACCGGCTAACTCCGTGCCAGCAGCCGCGGTAATACGGAGGGTCCGAGCGTTA